>CABQGZ010000523.1 GCA_902463835.1 uncultured Lachnospiraceae bacterium | reverse complement strand
ACCCTTTTCCAAGAAAATCTTTTTCATTTTCCTCTTGACATATTACCAAATTGCTATCTCTTCGAAAACGCAGCCATTCTGCCCGCGCCATTTGCAAAAACAATCCGACTCTTATCGAAAAGCTTCGCCATCTAAATACGCCTCCACTTCCCTAAGATCTGCAAAAACTGCCACTGCTCCCGCAAGCTCCTCCCTGGTTCCAAAGCCATAGGTGATACCGATGCAATCCATATGTACGGCGTTTGCTCCCAGCACATCGAACCCGGTATCTCCGATCAGCACATAGGACCTAGCGTCCTTTTGTCCCATCCGCTCCATCACCATGGCCAGAACATCCGCCTTTTGGCTGATCTTCCCGTCGTCCGTGGCCCCTCCGATCAAGTCAAAGTACTGGTCGATCTCCAAATTCCTTAAAATCTCTATACAGGCCGTCTCATTTTTGGAGGAGGCGATGGCCTGCTGGTAGCCCTTGGCCTTCAGGCTTCTCAAGGTTTCCTCCACCTGGGGATACAAGCCGCACTCATACATGCCCTTCTCGTCGAACCGCTCCCGGTATTTTAAGACAGCAATCTCCGCCTGCTCCGGTGTCAGGCCGTACACCTTCCTGAACTGTCCCCGGAGCGGCGGCCCAATGAATACCCGAAGCTTCTTTAAATCAGGCTCCTCGATTCCAAAATGACGCAAGGCGTACTGGACGCATTTCGTAACGCCCTCCTCGCTGTCTATGATCGTTCCGTCCAGATCCCAAAGAATAACTTTCTTCTTCATACATATCCTCCAATTCTATTTTCCTTATCCTGCTGTAACGGTATAAATTTCACCATAAAATCATATCATGCTTTGCATATAGAAGCAACTTTAATTTCACCAAAAAAGAGCCACCGAAATGACTCTTTTTCTTTCCCTATTTCAACAATTCCAGAATTCTTCTTTTATACTCCACAAATTCCTCGGTCAACACATAGGACTGATCCCTGGGTTTTGGATGCTCCACAATGATCTCCGACGCAATCCTGCCCGGTTTCCCCGACATAATATAGATTCGGTCGGAAAGCAGGATTGCCTCATCGATGTCGTGGGTGATGAAGATTGTGGCCATCCGAATCTGCTCCATCACCTTCAGATACCAGGCGTGCATCTCGCTCTTTGTGATGGCGTCCAGCGCACTGAAGGGCTCGTCCAGCAGGGCAACCTCCCGGGAGAAAAGGTACGTGCGCAGCAGCGCCGCCCGCTGGCGCATGCCCCCGGAGAGCTGGGCGGGATATTTGTCCCCGCAGCCCTCCAGGCCAAATTCCCCAAGCAGTCCCTCCGCCTCTTTGCGGGCCTCCTTTTTGGGAACGCCCTTGATCCGCTTTGGCATGATGATGTTGTCCAGAACGGTAAAGTAGGGAAGCAGCATATCCTTCTGCAGCATGTAGCTGATACTCCCTGCTTTTCCGGTGATATCCTTCTTCTTCAGCAGAATCCGGCCCTCTGTGGGATGTATCAGACCGGACAGGGCGTGAAACAGCGTTGTCTTCCCCACGCCGCTGACGCCGAGAAGACTTACAATCTCTCCTTCGTTCAGATGCAGGCTGACATCCTCTATAATATTGTTCTCCTCATAACGGTGCGTGATATGCTCCGCCTGTAAAACTACCTGCTGCTCCATTGCCTTCCTTCTTTCTGACCGCTCTATATTTTTCCAGCCAATTGTATTATGCTACTCCAGATACTCGTTGGAATATCCTGCTCCGGCCGGAATCTCCTTGGCAATGACCCCATTCTCGTAAAGCCAATGATAGAATCCGTCCCAGCGCCTTCCGTCAATCTGTCCCCAGCCTGCCGCATCTGCCAGGTACTTGTCCGCAAGCCATTTCTGACTCCTTGTCACAAGCTCTTTATCCAACTCCGGCGCTGCTTCACAGAGGATATCCGCCGCCTCCTCGGGGTGCTCCATGGCATATTCATAGCCCTTTTTCACCGCCGCCAGGAAAGCCTTCGCCTGCTGTGGCTTCTCTTTCAGATAGCCGTCATTGGCAATGATCACTGGACTATAGAAATCAAGATTCTCGTCCACATCAGCAAGATTGATATAGTTGGTCTCCACGCCCTGCACCTGGGTTGCGATTCCATCCCAGGCATAGTAGATCCACACCAGATCCACGTTGGTTTTGAGGGCGCTAATGATATCAGCCACCGTGCTGGGAATCATTTTCAGCTTGCTGTAGTCGCCGCCGTCCTTTTCCATGATATATTTCAGAATCGCCTTCTCCACATCCATATCCCAGGTGGCATAGGTGTAGTTCTCCATGTCCTTGGGGGACTGAATCCCCTTCTCCTTTAAGGAGATGAAGCCGGACGTATTATGCTGAATGATAGCCGCCACCGCAGTGATAGGCATGGGGTCGTCCGAGGCAAAGGCCGGTGCAAGATATTCCTGAAAGTCAATACCGAACTGGGCGCCGCCTCCGGCAACCAGCACTGTGGCTCCATCCTCCGGCGGCTGCATGATGTCTACCTCCAATCCGGCTTCCGCAAAATATCCTTTCGTCTGTGCCACATACAGGCCGGTATGATTGGTGTTGGGCGTCCAATCCAGCACGAAGGTGATCTTCTCTTTCTTATCTCCTTCTTCTTTTGACGCGCTGCCCTTCTCTCCATCCTGATTGGCAGGATTTTTTTCCTTTTCCGTTCCATTTCCACAGGCTGCCAGACCGAAAATAAGACAGGTGCACAGCAGCGCTGATATCAATTTTTTCTTCATTTTTCCTCCTTCACCCGTTCCCATGGCATGACAGCTTTCTGCAGCAGATCCACCAGCTTCATCAGAATCAGGCTGATAGCTGAAATCAGAAAGATGACCGCAAACATCTTGTCAAAGGAATAGGATTTCTTTACACGCACCATATAGACGCCCAGTCCGTAATAGCCTCCCAGCCACTCGGAGATCACGGCTCCCACAATGGAATAAGCCGCGGAGATCCGAAGACCCGCAAAAAAATGCCCCAGGCTGCCGGGCAGCTTCATATACTTAAAAATCTGCATTCTGGACGCTCCCATGGCCTTCAAAAGATCCACCGCATCCTTGTCCGCAGAGCGGAATCCATCCAAAAGTCCGATGGTAATGGGAAAAAAGGTGGTGATGACGATCAAAGTGATCTTGGGCGCCATCTCATATCCCATCCACAGAACCAGAAGGGGCGCAATGGCAATGGTGGGAATGGTCTGGGTCAGCACGATCAGCGGATACAGCCCCTTATGCACCAGGGGAAAGCGATCCATAAGCACCGCCGCCACAAAGGCCAGACAGATTCCACAAAGCAAACCAAGGAATGCCTCCAGCAAGGTTGCTCTTGCATGCTCCATCAGCAGCGAAAAGTCCGCCACAAACGCCTGCACCACATCGGCGGGTGACGGCAGCATGAACCTGGGAATCAGCCCCGCCATGGATACCAGCTGCCACAGTACAAGCAGCGCCAGAATCACCGCGATAGGTATGATCTTATTGGTGGTGTTTTGTAATCTTCTTCTCAATGGTTAATACGTCTCCTTCGGGCCGGTAT
>CABQGZ010000522.1 GCA_902463835.1 uncultured Lachnospiraceae bacterium | reverse complement strand
CGCCGGGGGAGAACAGATAAGGCTCACCCTTTTGATTCTTTACCAGATAGCCCCGCTCGTTCATGATCTTAAATTGTTCGGAGAATCTGCCCTTCCTATCCACAGCGTGAACATAAGGGAACATCCACAGGGAAAGGTGGATTCCCTTCTCTCTCAGAGACTTGATCATGCCCTCGGGATCCGGGAACCGTTCCTCGTCGAAGCACAGCAGCTCCTTGCCGCCATCCAGCCAGCCGTCGATATGGATCACATCCACGGACATCCCGAACTTGGCCATCTGGTCCACGATCTCCTCGACCTCCTGCCGACTCATGTAGCTCATGCGGGACATCCAGAACCCAAAGGCCCACCTGGGGATCATGGCGGAGCGGCCGCTCAGGGCGGTATAATCCCGGATTAACCCCTTGTAATCCCGGTTGCAGAACATATAGTAGTCCAGATAGGGGTCCTCGGTCTCCATGGTGTAGGAGACGCCGGAGCTGGCACCCATATTGAAGTGGGTACGGGTATAGGTATTCATCATAAAGTAGGGCATCCCCTTGTAGGAAACATCCGAATTGGTGGACTGGGCATCCTGCTGCCAGACGGTGATTTTCTGACCCCGCTTGTTAAAGGAGGTGAATTTCTCACCGAAGCCGTAGAAAGCCTCGTCACAGTGCATGTACATGGTCTCAAAGGCATTGAGAATCCTGCCGTCGTCGCCCACAGAGAAGCCCACCGGGACGGCCTTGTACTTCTGGTCCACGTTGTGATCCTTGATCTGTTCCATGGTCAGCGGTTCGCCGTCCAGCTCCACCGTCATTTCCCAGGGGCATTTCCGCAGCCGCAGGGTCACCCGTTCTGTCTTAACAACAATGAACAGGGGCTCCTCCGTTACCTGAACGCCGCTTACGGGAGCAAACCCAAACACCTCATTCAGCTTGGGCTGCGCCAGGTGAGGGAACATCTGAAAGCGGAAGGCTGTCGGACTGACGAAGCGGATTCTCACCTGGGCCTTGGACCCCCGGAAGGTATTCACCAGGAACGTGACGCCCCCGTCTTCCGGCTGGTACGCTGTGATATAGTCCAGAAAATCCTTCGTGCCTTCATGACTGTAGTGGCAGTATCCCTTTGTCACATACAGCGGATCCCCATCCATATCCGGATGGTAGCTCTTGATTCCGGTGTCTTTTACCTCGATCATTGCGTTTCCTCCTTTAAAAATGTTTGACACCAGTATTTTAGCCAATTTCCACAGCAAGCGCTCCCTTTTATGTGTTCTGATTTAGCACTTTTGTGTCCTCCCGACAATTTACGGCAGGAAGCCCATCTAAATCTCCGGTCGGCGAACATCCCTCTTTAGAATTTTGCGAATTATTCTGCTAGTACTCTGTAAATCCTAAATCTTTATAGCCTGCCAAAAGGCTTGCGTTTCCAGATACATATAGTCAGAAATTTTTGCTTTCTGCTTTTGTTTTAACTGCTTATATGGCTTTATTGGCTTTTGTTCCATAAATTAATCATCCCACAAATGCGATTGCAGGTAAGCGTCCATACGGCGGTTGTATCGAAACTGAACAGAGGGAATGTTCTCTCCATCCAGAATAGAGGAAAACGCTTCCTGATGGATTTCCGAAAATTCCCGGTCATGGTGGAACAGGTTGTTCATAGCAATCAGGGTGAATACGGCGTCAGGATATTTTTCGGCAAGCCGATCATAACTATCGCCATCTGCATGAAGCAGCTCCGACAATCCGGGAATTTCCATCAATACCGGCATGGTCAGATCAAGGTATTCTTGCAGTGTGTGGGCTTTGGTGGTTACAGACATACAACAATTCCTCCTGTGGGTGCGCACTGGAACTCATTATATCATCCAAGGGCGGGAAAACAAGGCTTGACTTTTTACTTAAAACTGCTACATACAGTTTTAAATACCGCTTGCCGCCATCCCATACCCCAAAATCACCCCGCTCCCCAGCGCATACTGCTTCTGTCTACACATATCCCTGGAATTGCCCTCTACGGTATAGACTATCCCATTGTCCACCTTTTCCACAATGCCCACATGGTCCGGCACACCGTCCTGTGGTGCCCAGTCGAAGAAGATGAGCATTCCAGGCGTAGGCTCCGCAGAGCGGTCCAGCCAGAGGCCACGCTGCTGGAACCACTGCATTCCAAAAACACAGCCGGAGAATTTGGGGTAGGTGCCGCTGTCCAGGTAGCCGCATTGGTCGGCACACCAGGAGACGAAGCAGGCGCACCATTCCACATGGTTGGAAAAGCCGTACCAGCTCCAATAGGGTTCGCCGCCTACGTTGCCCACCTGGGACAGGGCTACATCCACAATGGCATCCCCATCCTCCGGGGTGTAGAACACCTTGCCGATTGGGTAGTACCGCAGCACATGGGGGACATACTGTTTGTCCCCGTAGCTGTTCCAGCCCATCTGCTCCGCCATCTTCATGGAGAATTCTATGGCATTGGCACGAGAATACTCGCCGTATTTCTGTAAGGCCCAGGTAATGTAGCCACTACCGAAGTTATAGCCCTGGAGGGCCAGCTGAATATGGTCAAGGTCAATGGGACTTTCGGCTCCGGCTGTTTGCAAACAGTCCGCAAGATTCTGGATGCCTACTGAAATAGAATACTCCGGGTCCGTAATGCCTCCGGGGGTTCTGGGGTACTGGGTGTTATACCCGCATTCGGAAGCCTGCATGGGGTCATTCCCTCTGCCGCCGGATTCCTGCATCATGACGGCCTGAATCAGCAGAACATAATCCGGGATGCCGTATTGCTTGGCATATTTGCGGATGACCGACTCATAGGCTTCCACCTCCGCACTGAGGGGCAGGGTTTCCGTGGATTCGTCCTGGCTTCCGAAGATGGCGGCACCGCAGCCAATGAGGACAACAATGACGATCACCAATATGGAGGCAGCACCACCGGCAGTGATTGCCGCATACAGGGCCTTTGCCGCTTCCACTGCGGATTTCGCCAGTTTTGCGGCGGTTTCTGCGGCTTTCTTTGCGGCAATCATGGCCTTGCGGCCTGCGGTAGCAGCGGCATGGGCATTTTTCTGGGCGGCGGCCACGGTGGCTTTTTTCGCTTCCCGGAATGTCTGCGCTGTTGTGGGATCAGTAGCTTTGGTGGCGGCACGTTCGAGCGTTTTGATAGGGACACCACTCTGCTTTGTGCGGATAGGAACACTGGCTTTCTTCTTAATAGGAACTTCAAGCGGCTTAGTTGAAATCTCCGGCACAGAACCGCTACTGCCTGGACTCTGCGCCGGGGACTGGTTTAATGCGCCTATATTATAAGAAGGTATGGAAGCAGCATTTTGAGTGCCATTCCCTGGAATATCTGTATTTTGTGCCAGTTCAGAGCGAAGTGCATTCTTCTGTTCCTGCTTCTGCTTTACGATATTTTCAGCAGCGGCCTTGCGGGCAGCCTGCTGCTGGGCGGGTGACAATGGGGCTTCCACCGCAGAGGATACTGCCTCTTGCTGCTCCCTCGTCCGAATTGGACGAGGGGCTTGTACTACTCTGCTTTGAGACTCCGGCGGCT
>CABQGZ010000521.1 GCA_902463835.1 uncultured Lachnospiraceae bacterium | reverse complement strand
ACAGTGTTTTGTCTGGAAAAGAAGCCGGAGTGGAAAATAAAGATTCTGGATGCGAGTCATGTACTTCAATATTGTTTTACAAAGGACAGTATTCAGTTTGGATATGACGGAAAGAAGCTGGTAAAAATATGCCTGGAGTTTGATATTGATCCCAGTGATGTCCTTTGGGGAATGGGAGAGCGCTTTTCCGGGATCAATCAGAATGGAAACAGACATTTCATATGGAATACCAGCTGTGAATATGATAAGGACAGTGAAGACCTGGAGTTATGGCGGGCTTACAAAAACATTCCGTTGTTACATAGCTCTCGCGGCGGTACTTTATTCTATTCCTCCTACTATCCGGCTGTAAGTGATCTGGGATATACAAAGGCCCATAAGGGAAAATGGGAATTTTGGGGGTCGGAGTTTGATCTGTTTGTCTGGACCGGAAGTCTGAGAGAGCGTATTAAGTCCTATGTGGTTCTGACAGGAAAGCCGTTTTTACCGCCGAAGTGGGCATTTCACTATATGGCCGGAGCCGGAAACCGTTTCTGGTATGGAGAAGATTTTGAGAAGGAAGTGATTCCGGCAAAATATCTGCAGGTGTTGAAACATATGCTGGAAGGCTATAGAAGACTGGGCATACCAAACATTTCGGCGCTGTATGGCGAAGGAGAGATTGCGGATAATAAGATTGCTTATGAGATGTTGAATGTGCAGGGAACCAGGATGCTTCGTTTTAATACGCCTGATTACAGTGTGGAAGCAACAAAAAGATATCTTCCAGATGTTCCCAAGGAGGATTTCCCGAGAGTCAGAATCGTGGGAGAGCAGGAGAGCGATATTGAGAACTTTTTAGACTTTTTTAATCCAAATGCGAAAATGTTGATAAGAAACCGCTATAATGACTGTTTCGTTAAGGGGATGCGCGGAGGGATGCTTGCTTACGATGAACTCATTCCTGAGAACGCAGTGTATTGTAATGGAATTACCGGAAGGAAAATGCATAACTGGAATTCCTATTGGTACATGAAGATCCATGGCGAGGCGGCATATGAGGTTATAGGAAATGATTATATTTACTTTTGCAGGGGAGGCTGTGCAGGGAGCCAGCAGTGGGCGGCTGTCTATTCAGGAAACCAGCCAGCGGCCCTTTATGGATTGAGGCAGCAGCTGAGTGCTGCCCTGTCCATCGGTCTGTGTGGGTTTTCTGTGTGGAGCGGTGATATGGCAGGTTATGAGGGGATACCGGATGAGGAGACGTTTATCCGTGGAATCGAATTTTCCACATTCCAGCCGCTTATGCGTTCCCATGGTGAGAATACACGTTGTCCCTGGGATTTTGGAAAAGAAGCGGAAAGTGTATTTGTAAAATATTACTGGCTCAGGGAGAATTTGTTGAATTTGTTGTACAGCGCCGCCATCTCGTCAAATCACAGAGGATTGCCCATCATGGAAGCGATGGCGCTGGCTTTTCCGGAAGAAAAACGATATCTGGACAATGACCGGCAGTATTTGTTCTGTAATACGCTTTTAGTTGCCCCGGTGTTGGAGCATGACGCAAAAACAAAAAAAGTCTTTTTCCCAAAAGGCAGATGGTTCGAATTGTGGACTGGGGACGTAGTGGAAGGAGGCACGGAGCGGGATATTCCGATTTCTTTGCGGGACTGCCCTGCATATTTTAAGGCTGGCGTTGTGGTGCCTGTGATCATGAATAAGAAAATTCAGTGGGCATTACCTTTTACAGAAAAGACAGCGACAACCGTGATGCTGATAACACCGCCGGAGGGGGAGAGTGAGTATCGGTATTATGCAGATGAGAAGGAGAAATATACCTTTAAATGTGTCAAGGAGGACAATAACCGTTTTACAATTTATTCGTTGAAGGACGTCACTATTCAAAAGCTGTTCTTGTACGGGAAGGCCAGCAGTATTGAAGTAAATGGGAAGCGTGTAGGTTTTACGGTGATACATTCGAATGAGAATTTCACGGCACTGGAGATGGATGTGGAGGAATGGAACAGATTAACGATTACCTGTAATACATAAAATGATATCCAACAAAACTTTTAGTTGTAATCTCCCCCGAAATATAGTAATATGATATCAGTAACAGCTAATTCATTTTAGCAGAAAAAGGAGGCGGAGTAGGATGGAAGGAATTGTCTGGATCGTGGCACTGATCATCCTGGTGATTATTGAGATCATAACCCTGGGCCTCACCACCATCTGGTTTGCCGGCGGTGCTCTGGTGGCATTTGTTGCCAGTCTGCTGGGAGCAGGGATTCCACTGCAGATCATATTGTTTTTGGTGGTGTCACTTCTGCTGCTTGCGGGAACAAGACCCTATGCGTTGAAGCATTTTAACAGGGATCGGACCAGAACCAATGCGGAGAGCCTCATCGGAGCGACAGGAATTGTTCTTGAGGCCATTGATAACCTGAAAGCGCAGGGAAGAGTCCAGGTGAACGGTCAGGAATGGAGTGCCAGAACGGAAGACGGAAGCCGGATTGCGGAAGAGAAACAGGTGGTGATCGCAAAGATCAGCGGTGTCAAATTAATTGTCAAGGAAAAAAAGAAAACGGAGGAATAAAACATGGAACCTATTTTAATTACTGCAGTTATCATATTGATTGTACTTGCTCTGGCTGTGCTTGCATCCTGTGTAAAGATTGTCCCGCAGGCACATGCGATGGTCATTGAACGGCTGGGCGGCTACCAGGGAACCTGGGGCGTGGGTATCCATTTCAAGATGCCTTTTATCGACCGTGTGGCAAAGCGCGTGCTGTTGAAGGAACAGGTGGTGGATTTCGCACCACAGCCGGTGATCACCAAGGATAACGTAACCATGCGGATCGATACGGTGGTATTTTTCCAGATTACAGATCCGAAGCTGTTCGCCTACGGTGTGGAGAATCCCATCATGGCCATCGAGAATCTGACCGCTACCACCCTTCGTAATATCATCGGAGATCTGGAGCTGGATGAGACACTGACCTCCAGAGAGACCATCAACACCAAGATGCGTGCGTCCCTGGATGTGGCAACTGATCCCTGGGGAATCAAGGTGAACCGTGTAGAACTGAAGAACATCATTCCGCCTACCGCGATCCAGGATGCCATGGAGAAGCAGATGAAGGCAGAGCGTGAGCGCCGTGAAGCGATCTTGCGTGCAGAGGGTGAGAAGAAATCCACCATTCTTGTGGCGGAAGGTAAGAAGGAGTCCGCGATTCTGGATGCGGAGGCAGAGAAGCAGGCAGCAATCCTGCGGGCAGAGGCCAGAAAGGAAGCTACCATCCGTGAAGCGGAAGGACAGGCGGAAGCAATCTTAAAGATTCAGCAGGCCAACGCAGACGGTCTTCGCTTCCTGAAGGAGTCAGAGCCGGATGCGGCAGTGCTTCAGCTGAAGAGCCTGGAAGCCTTTGCCAAGGCTGCAGACGGCAAGGCCACCAAGATCATCATCCCCTCGGAGATTCAGGGCGTTGCGGGATTGGTGAAATCCATCGCAGAGGTTGCAGCGGACGGGAAGCAGGCGTAAGGCTGAAAGAAATTATAGTGTGTATCAA
>CABQGZ010000520.1 GCA_902463835.1 uncultured Lachnospiraceae bacterium | reverse complement strand
GCCCCAAGTAATCCCGGCAGGCTATCCTTTGGCACAATATCCGCCAGAATCGCCCACACCTGGGGGTTGGAATAGATGCTGCCGCCATTTGTACTGGATCTGTCACCCACAACGCCGAATTTTGACAATGCACGCACGTAGTAATCTCCGTTGAAGGCATGCTCATTGGTGGTATCCGCCACCTTTTTACGGAACGAAAGCAGCGACTTCACATAGGCCTCCTCCTCACCGATATGGCCAGACAGTGCAGCGATCTCCTGCAAGGTAAGACAAACAAGCGCCGCCATAAACACACTCTCCGCCCTGTCGTCCGGGATGTTCAGCGCATCGTTCC
Source organism: uncultured Lachnospiraceae bacterium (assembly GCA_902463835.1). Lineage (GTDB taxonomy): Bacteria > Bacillota > Clostridia > Lachnospirales > Lachnospiraceae > 14-2. The sequence continues at coordinate 3,220 of CABQGZ010000520.1, read as the reverse complement.
AGTCGGCATGGTGAATGCGTGGCAGGCCATGGGGACCATAATTATCCGCCCTCATAAACCACTCCGCCGCTTTTTTCAGGTGTTCATACACAGTACCATCCTCTCCGTCAAGGAACGGAATGTGCTCGTCAAGAAACGCCAGATCTCCAGACTCCTTTATGTATTCACACACTGCCAGTGACAGCCACGCAGAGGGATCGGAATAGATGTCCGTCTCGCGTCCAAAAGGACTCCAGGTAAGCAGAGCGTGACCGTCAAAAGCCTGATTTGCCAGACATTCCGTCAGGTTCCTTTTTGCAAGAGAGGCGTTGTAATTGAGCATTCCCAGCGCAATCTGGGCGTTGTCACGCACTGCCTTTTTGCCGATCATACAATAGGATACCTGCTTTTGTACCCAGAAATTCATGATATTGTTTATACGTTCGTTTGGGGTATGACAACGCAGGGCGCCATATTCCGCCAGCCCCCGCTCATAACGCCTGTCAAAAAAGGTAACTGCATTGTTCATCAGGCGGTCTTTTGCAGCCGCCAGATCCGCCGGATCGGAGGATGTAAAGCCCATGGCATAATAAAGCGTTTTTTCCTGGCCGGGCGCAAGCGTAAGCTTATTCTGCAGCATCCCGCAGCGGGCGCGCACCGCCGCGTCCGTGCCCGGCAGATCACGCCCCTCCTCCAGCAGGCGCGGAACCGAAAGATTTCCCGCCGTACCGGTAAAATGCTCCATACGGCCAAGATGCAGATCGGTAGGCTCACTGCTGAGCATATAACCGCTGAACCTGTCCACCGGCATAAAAGGACTCTTTTGTCGGCAGAACATACCATTGATTCCTGGAATAAACTCGGTCCATCCCGTGTTGCCCGCCTGATAATAGCGATTCTGTACAAAACCGTTCAGATTAAAGTAACACGCCGCAAACACACTGATATGACGGATACTATCACTTTCATTTTTTAAAGTGAGCTTCCACAGCTCCTCCAGCTCCTCCTCCGCCACAGAAAATGCGTGGGAAGCAAAGATACCGCCGCGGCGGGAAGACACCTCCGTAAAGGACAGGCCATGCTCACACTGATAATCCTCCACCGCCTTGCAGGAAGGTGCAAACCCGATATTCCAATAGTCCTTGGAATCGTCGTCACGCAAATAACAACCGTTGCCGCCACCTAAAAATACAATCTCCGCATTTTCAGTCACCAGGCGCGTGGTGGATTGACCAAATTGGTTCACGGTGGTAAGAAACTGTTTTTTGTTCCAGATATGGTTATCCCAGCTCTTCCCCGTCTCATAGTCCTTCATAATAAAGCTTCCTGTCTTACCGTCAAAATGATAATTCATAATCAGCACCTCATCTTTTCGCAAATAATTTCCAATGATATCTTAAAATGTTTCTCGCCCCGCTTCACTGCCGTTATAATACAAACGGCAGCCGAATCGTAATCTTTGTGCCTACTCCCTTTTGGCTTTCAATCATAAAGTCACTTTCTTCCTTATAATACAGTTTGATCCTTCTATATACATTTGCAAGCCCAATTCCAGATGAGGATGGTCTGCTGCCCTCTGTCCCGCTGTTTAACCGCTCCCATAAAGCATGTAATTCTTCCTCCGTCATCCCGTTTCCATTATCAGAAACCGTAAATTCAATTCCATTTTCCCAATCGTGCAGCGTGACCTCGATCACCCCATTCTCCCGATTTATGATCCCATGGGAAATCGAATTCTCTACCAGCGGCTGTAAAATAAACTTCGTCATGGCACATTCATACAACGTTTCATCCAGATCAAACCGGAATTGCAGGTTACTCTCCTCCATACGAAATTTTTGAATGTTCACATAAGATTTCAAAGCCTCTATCTCCGCGGAAACCTGTACCAGATCCGACTGTTTCAACACATACCGCAGGATGGAAGAAAGATCCTGAATCATGTCTATCACCTTTTCATCCTTATGGCAGATGATCATCTGATTGATGCACTCCAACGTGTTGAACAGAAAATGCGGATTGATCTGGTGCTGCAGCATCTGAAATTCCATCTTAATCTGGAGTAGCTCTAATTCATTATTTTCAATCGCTTTATTGATATTTTCCCGCAACAATCCCTCCAACCGCACAACCATCCTGTTATATGCGTTAGCAATGGTATTAAATTCATCGATGCCGGTGGTTTTATCGATTTGAGAGTATCCGTTTTGGGGGACTTTTTCCATACTGTGAATCAGATCCTTCAAGGGATTCACCAGAACATTTTTCAAATAATCTGCAACAAATGCAAAAATAATCATCAGCATAATGATAAAAACAAGCAAATAGCTTTGAATTTGTTTTATGCGTTCCAGATAATCCTCTTTTTTCCCATATGCAGCAAGGCTGAAGGTACTGTTTTCAATAGGCGCTTCCGAAACCGTGTAGAGTTCCCCGGTATACAGCGCTTCCAGCTCCATATCATTCAGCGTTTCCAGCGAAGCATAATTTACACCGGATCGCCCTTCTTTCAGGTAAAAATCCATCGTCAAAAAATCATTGTCCTGCTGATTGCAGCCATCCGGAAAATCCATAAAGAAAAAGCAGTATCCATAGACCCTATCGTGCTCCGCGATCTTCTTTAAATACACAATTTTCGGCTGCGAAGATATGGGGTCGGAGGCAATCATAAAACAGGGATTTTTCCCGTATTCATCCGCTCTTTGGCATAATGCTCTTAAAGTGTATTCATCCAACAGCGTATTTGACGAAAACATGGTCTGACTCAGATTCTTTTGGTTCTCATCCACCAACACGGAATAAAAATATCCCGGCAAATAATTGGTGGAAGACAACACATCGCTCTGGTATGCAATATCCAGCTGCTCTGATGTAAATTCGCCGCTCTGCACCTTGTATTCCACATTCTTCCTCTCAATAAACGTACTGTAGCGCCGAAAGGTTCGGTCAAATACGATTGAAAAATTCTCCGCCGCATTCTCTGCATATTTTTGAATACCATCATTTAATATCTCATTTGAGGTACTGTTAAAATATGCAAACCATGACAGCCCCCCGATCATACAGGGAATAAAAAGGCCAAAAAATATACAGGTAGAAAGAGAAAACGTTACCCGTTTGTTCTTTCGGGGAATATATATAAGCTCAGAAGCCTCCGCCTGTTTTTTCATAATCCTGCAGATTACCTTCAGGTTCCGCTCCAATAGATTGGCAGCGCCAAACAACAGGAAAAATGCCGCAA
>CABQGZ010000519.1 GCA_902463835.1 uncultured Lachnospiraceae bacterium | reverse complement strand
TCATTACATGCACAAAATTGTACTAATGTGTGGATAATTTTATCCTTTTAGGCAATGAAAGACTAGGTAAAAAAACAGATGTCCCAAAACGCTGATCGGCTCAGCGTTTTGGGACATCTGCTTCGGAATATTAATTCCACTGTAACATCTCTATATTGTTGTCGTCAAATCCCGTATCGTTATCATCTGTTATCGACGTGCAGATTACATCTTCCTGCCGAAACATCAACAACTCCATTTGAGGAATTTCATACATGTTCTTTTCCATCTCGTTGTCTCCCTACCTGTTTTTTAGAATATCCACGATTCCCTGTGCGTATGCATGTTCCTTAGCTGTCGCTGTCTCATCGGCCAATATGGCATTGGCAACTTCCGCTACCGATCGCTTCTGTACTATACTTTCTGTCACAGTCACCATTTTTCCGTTTAACGTATACGTTATGGTCAACTGCGCATAGAGATCTCTGTCATAGTATTTAGACGGTATACCTGTGATCACCAGATTGGAAGTGATACTGCCATCTTCATGTATGATCATATTATGACCTGCCAGACGGCTTGTCAGCTCCGGCTGCCCATTCACACTGTAATCCCAATACCAGGACTGCAGCTCCGCCCCCTGGGGAAGCTCGATCCTATAGCCGAACCGAAGACTTGTCTTGGCATAATCCGTGTAATCCATCCGGAGAGAACCACCAAGGAACGCAATAGCTGCATCACTTTCTTCAGAAACTGGAACCGCTGTCACATCATAGAATGCCAGAATTGGTTCATCTTTCTGATTATATACAGTAGGTGTCAATTTGATGGAGGCCAGTCCGTCAACTTTCACTGTACCTGTAAAGTCGCGTTCTACCGTTAATATCACCTGGTTTCCTTTTATCTCCGCCTTTGTTATCGGTACGTCACCACTCTCATCACGTACAGTAAAATCATTGATCGCATCATTTGCTTTCAAACCATCTTCCGCATTTTCAAAGGTAAGACAAACTGTGTTTCCGCGGTACTCCGCCTGTCTAAGGTTCGGCTGTCCCCATTCGACATCCGCGCCGTATGCCAATGCCAACGCCGCCTTCGCCATCCGTTTTGCTAATATTACGTTGCTGTTAGCGCTGTTGTGAATGGAATCACTGAGTTTAAAACCAGAAGTTGCAATCACAGCAGTACCTGGTACGTATATATCACTTTTCGGATCCGCCAGCTGCCTCTGAATTTCTTTCATCTGATACCAGAGCGATGCTGGAGGATGCTTCGCGCCTCGATCTAACTGAGTGTTCAACTGAGCAGTAATCACCACCATATTCGGGCTTTGTAAATCCTCCCTCAGGTCATTGACCATCTGGGTGTAACGCTCTGCATAGGCATTCACATTGTCCTCCGGCTGAGTACCATCATTGAGATAAAATGTCTCCGATTCTCCCTGATACCAGAACATTCCTTTTACCTGTGGATGTTCCGGATCCACGCATGACAAAATACGTTTGTAGTATTCTCCTCCTTTTATCCAGCTTCGGATGTTGCTTCCGCCTACCGCTACCTGAATAATTCCCACAGGTACCTGCGCTGCCTTACTGATTTCTTTTGCAAATGTCAACCCAGGAGCATGATTCTGATCTGTTTTCTGCGAACCAATGGGCTGTGCCGCCAAAGACCAGGTTCCATCCGACCAGTCATACAGATGTACTCCTTCCATCGATGGATCATCTTTTGCACTTTGTACTTCCTCACCAGAGACATATTTTCCAAATCCTGCTGCATTGCTTTGACCGGCAATAATCCACAAATCCCCAACACCAACAGGATTTATAACCTTCTGGAATACTTGTTTTCCTTCCTTACGTCCTGTTACCTGTATCTGGAAGAGTCCTGTTGGAACTTTTTCCAATTTTGCCTGGAAAGAACCATTAACAACTTCTGCCTGAACCGGCTCGTAATCTTCCTGTTCCTTTCCATCTTTATCCCAAAGTGTGATTTCAACCTCAATCTGCTGATACTCTGAAATATTTCCATTGACGGAAATCGTTCCTGTGCCGTCCACATCTCTTTGGAATATCTGGTAAGCCATGGGCGCCTCAACGTTCGCCGTTATTCCTGTCTCCGAACCTCCGTCCTGGAATTTAAAATTCACACAGTGATAAGGATATCTGTTCAATGATGCATCCAGAACCGGTTTTGTCAATTCAGCCTCACTTGAAGTATACCCTGGAACAAGATACTCTATCTGCGATGCCACCGTAAACGGCCTTGCTTCCTTGGAGTGAAACCAATTGTCCACAGATCCTATTGGATAATACACAGCAATCTCATATTCCCCTGGTTCCAGATTAACCGCCTGCTTCAATCTTGTATAACAGTAACCATTTTCATCCGCTGCTGTTCCCTGCGCAATCTCAGCAATAGCCACAGGTTCACTTCCGTCTATTTTCCATATGGCTGCTTGAGAGCCTGCATGGCTGAATATGCCGTCGCCGTTCTGATCATAAATTCCAAGCTCTGTAACGCTTATCGGCGTTTTTACACGGAAGCTATATGCCATAGTGTAAGATCTTGTCCTAGTATTTCCAGCCTCTGCCTTTGCCATTTCAGGATGATAGACCAATGCTGCATATTCTTTTTGTTCACTTTGATTTCTTGCCGTCTTTAATTTTGCAACCAACGCATCCACTTGATCGGTAACATTGCCGGTCGCAAGCATTTTATCATAAGTATCCTTCGCCTCTTCCCAAACAGAAAGATAGTTCTCCCATGCCTCCGAGCTGTAATCACTTTGTTTTACCTCTGTAATCATGGAGAGTTCTTCATACAACTCCTCCAGTCCCATTTCCGCATACACGACGAACGCATCCACATGTAAATACTTATTTTCCGCTACTACCAGCTTGAGCGTGTGCTGACCATACTCCAAATCTTTTACAGAACAGGAAAGTATATCACGCTGGGCCGCTGCAATATCCAGGTAGTTGTCGTAAGTCGCAATATAGATTCCATCCATCCACACTTCGTACTTTCCACAGTTGTTAAACTTCTCCGAATAGAAGTCTACACCGGTACCATTAAATGTAAACTCAAAGGAATTTCCTGTGGTTCTGGACCAATGGGAGTCGTTATTGTATGCTCCGGGACGACTCTTATGATGAGTCCATGCTCCGGTGGTGGAAGTCCCTGCGGCATCATTATTGTACTTTGTTATACCATTTTGTGGTGCCTCAAGCTTAATTACTTTTATCTGAACCGAAGCCTGGATACTGGGATCCTGCACCGATGACAATGTGATCGTGGCAGTACCTGCCCCACGACCACAGATAACGCCATTGTTATTCACAGTTGCTACTTCTGTGTTGGAGCTTTCAAACTTCACAGCTTTGAGCGTGTCATCTGCCGGCAAAATCTCATAGGATGTCTGTACGCTCTCACCCATCTTCAAAATCTGACTATCGATGGAAAGCGTAACTTCTTTCACCGTATTCGCCGGAAGTTCCCCTTCCTTGGTAACGGTATAGGTCTCCCCTGCTTTGGTATCAAACATATACATGAATTCCGCTGTATTTTCCGTCAATGTACGAG
>CABQGZ010000518.1 GCA_902463835.1 uncultured Lachnospiraceae bacterium | reverse complement strand
TTTTCAATTATGCACAGGAGATTTTCCAGGGGGCGGGCTATGATGTGGACAACACCTTCATCAATATCGTCATTACCGGCATCGCTAACCTTGTCTTCACCTTCGTGGCGCTCTTTACTGTCGAGAAGTTGGGCCGCCGCACTTTGATGCTCATGGGTGCGGGCGGTCTGGCAGGCATTTACCTGGTTCTGGGCGCCTGCTATTTCTTCAAGGCAAGTGGAATCTTCATGGTGATCTTGTGCGTGTGTGCCATTGCCTGCTATGCGATGACGTTGGGACCGATGACCTGGGTACTCATATCGGAGATTTTTCCGAACCGTGTCCGTGCCGTCGCCGTGGCAACGGCCACTTTCTTCCTGTGGGTCGGCAGTTTTACATTGACCTTGAGCTTCCCTCTCCTTAACGGTGCGATGGGGACAAGCGGGACGTTCTGGATTTATTCTGCCATTTGTTTTGTCGCCCTCGCGTATTTTGTGAAGAAACTTCCTGAGACCAAGGGAAAAACCCTCGAACAACTGGGAACTGAACTGATTAAATAGCTATGGTAAAAGTTTGGAAAGAAGAGATTACGATCCCGACCTACGAGGCAGGGAAACCTGAAAAGAATCCGATATTTCTGGAGAAGCGTGTGTATCAGGGGAGCAGCGGAGCCGTCTACCCTTATCCCGTCATTGAGTCCATCTCGGACGAGAAAGCGGACAGGAAATACAATGCTGTATTTCTGGAGAACGAATACCTCAAGATAATGATTCTGCCAGAACTTGGTGGACGGGTCCAAATGGCCTATGACAAGATTGCCGGACGGCATTTCATTTATTATAACCGTGTAATAAAACCGGCGCTTGTAGGCTTGGCCGGACCATGGATCAGCGGAGGCATCGAGTTCAACTGGCCGCAGCACCATCGTCCCAGCACCTTCATGCCTGTGGACTGCACCATTCAGGAGAATGCCGATGGAAGTGTTACAGTCTGGTGCAGCGAGATGGAGCGGATGTCCCACCAGAAGGGTATGGCCGGATTCACACTGCGTCCCGGGTGCGCGTATCTGGAGATCAGGGGTGTGCTGTACAACCGGACGGAAGTTCCCCAGACTTTCCTATGGTGGGCTAATCCGGCAGTCAAGGTGAACGATGCCTATCAAAGCGTGTTCCCTCCGGATGTCAATGCGGTATTCGACCACGGAAAAAGGGCTGTAAGCACCTTCCCGATAGCGACGGGAGTGTATTATAAGATGGATTACTCGGCCGGTGTCGATATTTCCAACTACCGGAATATCAAAGTCCCGACGTCTTATATGATTGCTGCATCTGATTATGATTTTGAGGGCGGGTACGAGAATGACACCAGGTGCGGCATGTTGCATGTGGCAAACCATCGCTTTGCTCCGGGCAAGAAGCAGTGGACTTGGGGGAATGGTGATTTCGGCCGCGCCTGGGATCGTAATCTGACGGATGAAGACGGGCCGTACATCGAACTGATGGCGGGTGTTTACACGGAGAATCAGCCTGATTTCAGCTGGCTGATGCCGTATGAAGAAAAGTCTTTTGTCCAGTATTTCTTCCCTTACAGGGAACTGGGAGTTGTCAAGAATGCGGATAAGGATATGGTCCTCAATATTGATCCCGCAGGAAAGGGAAAAGTCAGGTTGCGTCTATTCGCAACATCCAGACAGAAGGTCCATGTGGACTTGCGGAGTGATGACGGGATGCGATTGTATGATGCTGAGTTTGAACTGTCCCCGGAGGTCGTGTATGATCAGGAGATTGCTGTGGGTGATGTTCCGTTCGAGCATCTTTCTCTGCAGGTGAACCACCTTCGCTGGCATGCAGAACCTGAGGGTGGGCGTCCGGTCCCTCCGCCGGCCGAGGCCGCGTTGAAGCCGTCCGAGATCTCGACTTGTGAGCAGCTATATCTGACCGGGCTTCATTTGGAGCAGTATAGACATGCGACTTGGAGTGCGAAGGAGTATTATGAGGAGGCGCTTCGTCGGGATCCATCTGATGTGCGCAACAACAACGCCCTGGGCCTGTGGTACCTGCGCCGCGGCCGTTTTGAAAAAGCTGAGCCATATTTCCGGACGGCTGTAAGGGTTCTGCAGAGATGCAATCCCAATCCTTATGACGGAGAGGCTTTGTACAATTTGGGCCTGTGTCTGCGTTGGCAGGAGAAATGGGACGAGGCGTATGACTGGTTCTATAAGTCCACCTGGAATGCCGCCTGGCAGGATCCCGGGTATTTCTCCTGCGCCCAGATCAGCGTAATGCAGGGGCGTTTGGAAGATGCGCTTTCGGAACTGGACCATGCGCTGGCGCGAAACTGGCATAATCATAAAGCCCGGTCTTTGAAAGCTGCCGTGCTGCGCCGTATGGGAAAAGTGGAAGAGGCCCTGAAGCTGGTTGATGAATCTCTTGTATTGGACAGGTTGAATTTCGCTTGCCTTTGGATCAGGCAGTTGATTACCGGTACCGATAAAGACAGTTTTGCCGCCCTGATGCGTGGGGAACCGGAGAATTACGATGAAATTGCGTTGGATTTTTGCGCTGCCGGTCTTTACGATGAAGCGAATTCATTGTGGGGCTTCGGGGCGGAGCGGGGAGCCCTTTCCGAGATGTCATTCTATTATTGGCGTGCGATGCTGTCCCGCAGCGGACTGCGGGCCGGGCAGGCATGGGAAGCTCCGAAGAGGGCTTTCATCGCGTTCCCTAACCGGCTGGAGGCCATTGCCGCCCTAGAAGCGGCAGATGGGGATGATGCCAGGGCCAGGTGGCTGCTTGGGAATCTCTGGTATGACAAACGCCAGTACGATATGGCTCAATCATGTTGGGAGCGGGCGGTTGCGGCAGATCCGGCATTTCCTGCTGCCTGGCGCTGCCTTGCCTTGGTGCTCTATAATAAGCGTCACGATTCTGAAGGTGCTTTGGCGGCAATGGAAAAAGCCTATTCTCTGGACGAGAGTGATGCCCGTATCTTGATGGAACTGGATCAGCTGCATAAGAAATTGGGCAGTCCCGCCATCGGGCGGTTGGCCCGCCTGCAGGCGCATAGGGCGCAGGTGGAAAGCCGTGACGATCTGGTCCTGGAAGAAATTACACTACTGAACTCTCTGGGGCGGTTCGAGGAGGCTATGGCTAAATTGGATGCCCGTCACTTCCATCCTTGGGAGGGAGGCGAAGGAAAGGTCCCGGCTCAATATCAGTTTTGCCGTGTAGAACTTGCGAAGCAGCTGATGGCGAAAAATCGCTTTGGAGAAGCCATCAAATTGTTGGAAGAGTGTCTGGTCTATCCGCATCACTTGGGTGAAGGGAAATTGTATGGTGCGCAGGAACAGGATTTTTATTATTGGTTGGGTTGTGCCTGGCAGGGAGCGGGTAATTCCGATAGAGCTGTCGCCTGCTGGAAACAGGCGACGAGAGGGGATTTGAAACCAGTCCCGGCACTCTACTATAACGACGCTAAACCGGAAAAGATATATTATCAAGGCCTCGCTTTGGCGGCTCTGGGGCGTGTGGAAGATGCGGAAGTCAAATTCAGGATGTTGCTTGATTATGGGCTTGAGCACCGGGAT
>CABQGZ010000517.1 GCA_902463835.1 uncultured Lachnospiraceae bacterium | reverse complement strand
CCACCCAGGAGGTGGTCTATTCCGGTCACAACCTGATTGCGGAAAACGGGATTCTTCTGGCGGAGGCAAAGCGGTTTGCCAATGAGACAATATATGGGGAGATTGATCTCCAGAAGCTTGGTACAGAGCGGCGCAGAATGAGCACCTACGTGACGGATGACGCCGGCTATACAAAGGTTGATTTCACGCTGAAGAAGGCTGATACAAAGCTGACCCGCTTCATCGATCCGGCGCCCTTTGTGCCGAAGAATGAAAGTGAGCGGAATGCCCGCTGTGAGGAGATCCTGTCCATCCAGTCCATGGGCTTGAAGAAGCGTCTGGAACACACCGGCTGCAAGTGCGCCGTGGTAGGAATCTCCGGCGGTCTGGATTCTACGCTGGCGCTGCTGGTGACGGTGCGGGCCTTTGATCTTCTGGGACTTGACCGGAGGGGCATATGCGGCGTCACCATGCCGGGCTTTGGCACCACAGACCGAACCTACGACAATGCGGTGAAAATGATAAAATGCGTGGGAGCTACCTTCCTGGAGGTGAGCATCCGGGAGGCGGTGCAGGTGCATTTTCGTGATATTGGACAGGAGGAAGGAGTTCATGACGTGACCTATGAGAACAGTCAGGCCAGAGAGCGCACCCAGATTCTGATGGATATCGCCAACAAATACAACGGAATGGTGATCGGAACGGGAGACATGTCGGAGCTTGCGCTGGGGTGGGCCACCTACAACGGCGATCACATGTCCATGTACGGGGTGAATGCCTCGGTGCCAAAGACCCTGGTGCGCCATCTGGTGCAGTACTACGCGGATACCTGTGAAGACACCAGCCTCGCGGCGGTGCTTCTGGACGTGCTGGACACGCCGGTGAGTCCGGAGCTGCTTCCGCCGGAGGACGGCAAGATATCCCAGAAGACAGAGGATATCGTGGGACCCTATGAGCTGCATGATTTCTATCTGTACTATATGCTGCGCTTTGGGTTTGCTCCGGACAAGATTTTTCGGCTGGCGCTGCTTGCCTTCGATGGAGTCTATGACAGAGAGACTATTTTAAAATGGATGAAGACCTTCTACCGACGGTTTTTCAGCCAGCAGTTCAAGCGATCCTGTCTGCCGGACGGTCCCAAGGTGGGCACGGTGGCCGTGTCGCCCAGAGGGGATCTGCGGATGCCCAGCGACGCCAGCGCGCAGATCTGGCTGGGGGAACTGGAGAAGCTGTAGTTCACAAAAAATTTAGAGATATTTTGGTGTTTCTTTATTGCTTTTTTTCGACAGAAGTATAGAATGGAGAGTAGTAATTTGGACGTAATGGGCCGTTGGACAGCGAGGACGGTCTTAAGAAAGCCCGATTCCTGCGGGTTATGCGGGAGTTTATTTAGGGAGGACGCCATATGTTTGGCTATATTATCGTTAATAAGCAGGAAATGAAATTCAAGGAATTTGATGTGTATCGATCCTATTACTGCGGCTTTTGTCAGGGATTGAAGCAGTTGTATGGGAAGCGCGGTCAGCTGACCTTAAGCTATGACCTGACGTTTCTGATCATGCTGTTGACCAGTCTCTATGAACCGGACACAACTGCGGATTGCTGCAAGTGCATTGCTCATCCCTTTGAGAAGCATCCAACCAGGAGCAATGAATTTACCGGGTATGCAGCGGATATGAATCTGCTGCTGACTTATTACAAGTGTGAGGACGACTGGCTGGATGAGCACAAGGTCAGCAAAAAAGCTTTTTCCGGCATGCTGAAAAAGAGGGTGGAGACGATCCGGGAGAGATACCCGGAGAAAGCGGAGCTGATTCGGCAGCGGTTAGAACAGATACACGACTATGAGCAGGCTGGCAGTGAGGATATCGACGGAGTAGCCGGCTGCTTCGGCGACATCATGGGCGAGATTTTTGCGGTGCGGCAGGACGAGTGGGAGAAGGAGCTTCGCCGCATGGGCTTTTTCATGGGCAAGTTCATCTATCTGATGGACGCCTACGAGGATATGGAAAAGGATAAGAAGAACGGAAATTATAATCCGTTTGCGCATCTGGCCAAGACAGCGGAATTTGAGGAGACCTGCCAGCGGATATTGACCATGATGATGGCAGAGTGTTCCAGGGCCTTCGAGAAGCTGCCGATTGTGGAATACACGGAGATATTGCGTAATATTCTGTATTCCGGGGTCTGGTGCCGCTATGAACTGGTGAAGAACCAGCAGAGCAGGACGGGGCAGAAGACGGGCAGTGAAGAAAGTCAGGATGGACAGGAGACAGAGAGGAAATAATATATGTATGACCCATATGCGGTGCTGGGTGTCAGCAGAGGCGCAACGGATGATGAGATTAAAAAGGCTTATCGTGCGCTGAGCAGAAAATATCATCCGGATGCCAACATTAACAATCCAAATAAGAAACAGGCGGAAGAAAAGTTCAAGGAGATCCAGCAGGCTTACCAGCAGGTAATGGATGAGCGGGAGCACGGTGCCACAGGGGGCTACGGCAATGCCAGTGGCTATGGCAATGCCAGCGGTTACGGTAATGGCGGTTATGGCAATGCTGGCGGTTATGGAAATGGTAGCTATGGAAGCGGAGGCGGCAATGGCCGTGGCTATGATGAGAACGGTGGTTACGGTGGTTTTGGAGATTTTGGAGATTTCTTTGGCGGCTTTGGCGGTTTCGGCCGCTATGGCGGCGGTTACAACGGCCAGCAGAGGAATACGAACACGGGAACAGATAGTGAATCCGCATATAAACAGGCGGCGCTGAACTATATCCGCAGCGGTCATTACAGTGAAGCCTTAAACGTGTTGAATAATATTAAAAACAAGGACGCCCAGTGGTATTATCTGGGCGCTATCGCCAACTCCGGATCCGGAAATAATCTGACTGCCCTGGAGTACGCCAGAAAGGCGGTTCAGATGGAACCTGGCAATGTCCAGTACAAACAGCTCCTGCAGCAGCTGGAGGGCGGCGGAAGCTGGTACGACAGCAGGCGTGAGCCCTACGGCAGCTCCGGCATGGGAGGCGGCGGGCTGTGCAGCAGGATATGTCTTACATACCTGATCTGTAATCTGTGCTGCGGCGGCGGTGGATTGTGCTGCGGCGGAATGCCGTATCGGTATATGTGAAAAACATATGTTCACGATTTATATTAGTATATAGGATGGGCGCTCCCTTGCACGCGGCTGGCGGTGTGAGGGGGCGTTTTGACGATTGGATGAAATAAAAACTCCCTTAAAATCATGAAAAAAGCTAGTGGAACTATTCGTGAAAAAGGATTATAATTAGCAGGGCATGATTGTGCAGAGACTGCTCGCTTATCATGTGAGATTCTGATTTTCACTGGAAAATGTTGACTGCATGTGGGAGAGATACAGATGAAAAGAATAGATACAGATGAAAGAATAGAAAAGGATGAAACAATAGAAGAAGATCTGAATAATATAAAAAAGAAGAACGCTGGGGCAAAGAGCAGAAGCTACGAGATTGACATGTGTAACGGACCATTGTTCCAGAAGATTCTGCTGTTCTCACTGCCACTGATGGCTTCCGGCATCCTGCAGCTTCTTTTTAATGCCGCAGATATTGTG
>CABQGZ010000516.1 GCA_902463835.1 uncultured Lachnospiraceae bacterium | reverse complement strand
CCAGCTCCTCCTCGTCAGCAACCTCCGCCAAAAAGCCCTGTCGGGATTCATCGTAAAAGATCCCCTCCTTGGTCTGGCGATGAAAAAAGCCACTATGCTGCTGGGGGTCGATACAGTCAAACAGGCCGTGATGTGAGCCAACGGCAAAGGCCAGCAGCTCTGCGGTCACGTCGGAATAGGAAAGTTCCCCTTCCCTGCAATGCCACCTGTCCAGCAGAAACCTGGCGCCGGCGAAGGTGTGGTTGACACTGCCACGGACGGCATTCCCGCCGCTGACAGCCTCCGAAAGGTATTGTGCATACTCCTGCTTGTTTTTTCCGGCATCGTGGAGCAGCCCGGCCAGGTAGGCGCTTTTCTCCAGACCCAGTGGCCGCAGTGCGCTTGCGGCCAGCACCGCCGTGTTCCGGCAATGCTCCCGGACGGTTTGCCGCTCTCCGGTTTCGCGGATATGGGCAGGAAACATGGCGATCACATCCCGTCGTATATATTTATTGACGCGCATATGTTGATATTTTAACCATATCACACGAAACGGAGCTTGTAAAGACTTCAGTGATAAGGATAATTACCAAAATGCATTGACTTTTTTTGTATGCTATGCCATACTGTGCAGGTCGGGTATTCCCGTGGATTGAAAGAGTGAAAAGGAGAAGCTGCGCAAGGCCTGACAGGGGAGCATCCCCTGCCACGCCCTGCGCAGCTCCATTTGTCAGATATTGTAAATCTGAGAAATAGTCGGGGGTGTGGATGGTGTCATACATGCCGCCTTGCGTTTACGATACCTCCCGCGTCCCTCAAAGCACGATGCTACCGGTTTCCTTGCCGTCCATCGCAAAATTCAGCAGCGTCCCCTTGCAGACGGCGGCGAAATACTGCGTCGCCTCAAGCTGTGCAGGGTAGTGCTTCTCAATGAGTTCCAGCGTCTCCCTCAGCTGCAGCATGGCTGCGAATTCATGCTTGCACGGCTCACTACAGAAGCAGTCGCAAACCAGATTTCTGATCTCGCCGTTGACATAGTCGCACTCCAGCTCGTAGGGCCGCGTCCCCTCCACAATGGCCCGCACATGGGTATTGTCCAGAGAAATGTACCGCACACGATTGTCCGTGTAGTAATCGTGTCCGCGATCGGCAGTTGCCCTGCTGATGCTCATGGCGCCCAGATCACGCAGCAGGAAGCCGCTTTCATCATTGCCGGAAACAAACATCTCATCCTCCTTGGCGGGTGCCTTAAACCAGGTGATGACCTTTTCGTAAGGAAGAGTGCTGCGGTCGAACGTGACGAAGTGCGACCCGGCGAAGAAGAACTCGCCCTGTACATTTGTGTCGGCCACGCTGATGACCCGCTTGTAGTCAGACAGCTTGATCTTGAAATTGTATGCGACATCTACCACGCGGCCACGCAGACTCTCCAGCTTGCCCTCCACAAAAACGATATCTCCGCGCTTCAGGTCAAAGGCATCATTGTAGTAAGACAGATTCATATTCCGCGCCGGAAAATGGACGCGAACGACCGATTTTCTCGGCGTGACCGCGGGACAAATGGAGTGCGCCTCCTCGGGTGCCTGACGACGCTCTTCTGCGGAACCATTAAAGCCGATCTTGAACATGTCGTTTCCTCCCTTTCCGATCTGTGTCGTTCTTTACGATACCCATTCTACAGAAAGAGATGTCCCATAAACCGGACAGTGCGCTGCGCCGCCCCCTGTCAAATAGACAAAAATTCAGGACACTATCTGTGAGGGGTGCCAAATCGAATTTCCATAGGGGCCATTTTTGTAGCAAGCTGTATGTGTTCGCCCACCAGTTCGGCAGCAGCTTGAATTGTCTGCGGTTTCGCTCGGTAAATGTGCAGGCGCACGGCAGGGCGATGGAGAAGCAGCTTTCCGCAGCCTCACCCGGTGAGCTGCCTGTGTAAGGCCGTTCCGCCGTCGATACCATCGGCAGCGTCATCAGCCAGGCCGTGTAGCCCGCAAAAAACAACCGGAGAGGGACGGATGATGCCATCCGCCCCTCTCCGGTTGTTTCCTGTTCTCTCGGCTTTTGGGTCAAGCTAATAAGCCGTAATTAACCGTGTCACTCCTCCCCTGCCGCTACATATCGCTGCTTGGAACTGCGGGGTTTATTGGGCAGCGTCATCCGAATCGCTCCGCACTCTACGAGAGGATCAAGGTAACGCCGCAGGGCATACTGCCCTGACGCAATATTTAGATATGCAATGATCTCGCTGCGGCTTCGAGGTGTACGGCAGAATTTCAGCAGACCTTTTTCGTCTTGCACGTTAGCTTCTTTTACATCCTCGTCGCCGACACTTCCCGCTGCACCATGCTCACCATTGTACAGCGTCACGACAAATTCGCTGCGCCGATCCGCGAATACCGGCTCTGGCAGGTTGCGGTTTTTCATGGCAAACCGAATCGTAGGAATCCCGGAATAGCGATTCTCAGTTTCCCCCAGGGTCTCCATTACGGTAACAAGAACCGGGTTTCGGGTATCCGGCTGGGCATTGCCCAACTGGTCGAGAGTCAATCTACCATAAAGCCCACCCGGATTTGTGATCTCGATCCGATTGGAATACATGACCAACTGGATCGGCATTCCCTCGGTATGCAGACTATAATCCCGGTGTACCAACGCGTTGAGTATCGCCTCGCGGACAGCGTCCATAGGGTACTGCGGAATATCAATTCTCTCGCCTGTTTCCTTGTCGATCCTTGTGGCCGTCCGCATATTGGCCCGAACAAAGGTCAACGCACCCTCCAGCATATCCGGAAGCGTACCTTCGATCCGCTTTGTGTCGCTGAACCGGTTGCCCTCTGTGTCAAGAATGCCCATTTGCTCCGCGGGTACACAGGTGGCAATGATGCTCAGTTGCGGATAAAACGCCTGCGGGTAGAGTCCGAACAGCAGCAATGCCGCCATGGTGATTTTCCCATCCCGCGTGATGCCGGTCAGTTCATACTGCTGTGCCTCCGACATACCCGCCAAATTCGGACGCGCATATGTTTTTCTCTCCAAATACGTTTTCACCTTAGACATATCCAGCGATTGGAAGGACACCCTTTCCGCTGGACGAATATCGTCTTGATATTTCTTTCGGAGCGCCTCGTAGCTGTACACTTCGTACTCCGTCATGGGCTTGTCTCCGTCACCTACGCGGATGTAGGATCCGTGCAGCCGCCCCTTGGCTGTTTTGAAGCAAGGGCGTTCCGCAATATCGACGGGTGGGATCTCCGCAGAGACAAATGTAAGCTCACCTTCATCCACCTCGGTAAATTGCGGTCGAACGATCGGCGTCATTTGTTCGCAGTATTCCATTACCTTGCGCTCCAAGTCCTGCGCGTCGTAGACGCCCACCTTTGCGAAGCCGTTCTTTTCCTCCAAGCCGAACACAAAGATTCCCCCGCTATTTTGATTGGAAAACGCAGAGATCGTATCATATAACCTTTCAGGACAGCCCTGCCGCGCCGCCTTTACTTCTATGGTTTGTCCTTCACAGCCACGAACCCGAATGCTTTCAATCAGATCGCGAAGCTCCTTTTCTACCATGCAAATCACTCCCTTGCGCTCATTTTAACATATAGAAC
>CABQGZ010000515.1 GCA_902463835.1 uncultured Lachnospiraceae bacterium | reverse complement strand
GATTGCAACTGTGAATTCTGTGAGGAAGAGCGAAGCGTAAAGAGAAAGGAGATTTAACCCTATGAAAACAATCGATGCAAGAGGACTTTCCTGTCCGGAACCGGTGATACGAATAAAGAAGGCCATGGCCTCGAAAGAAGCCGTGTATGAGATGGTGATAGACAACCGCACAGCACTGGAGAATGTAACACGCTTCGCCCAGCACAGCGGCTACACCGTATCCTATACAGAGAATGGCGGAGAATACAATCTGAAGATTCAGAAATAAAAGTGAGAAACCAGGAGAAAATATGTACTATATTGCAACATTTTTTTCCCATTTTGGTGCCATACGTTTTCAAAGAGAGTGCCGACAGGAAGGACGGGCAGCGCAGCTGATGCCCGTACCACGGAGCTTAAGCTCCTCCTGCGGCACTTGTGTGCGTTTTGAGGCATCGGATGATTATGCACCGGGGGCAGATCTCCACGGGGAGATGGAGCAGATTGTCCGGGAGACAGAAGAGGGCTACGAGGTGATTTTTGATGGAAAATGAGATAAAATTGACAAAGCTGGCCACCTGTGCCGGATGCGGCGCCAAGGTGGGAGCCGGAACCCTGGCCCAGATTCTGGAGGGGCTGCCGGTGCGGAAGGATGACCGGCTGATCGTGGGGTATGATAAGAGCGATGACGCTTCGGTGTATGTGATAAATGATGAGCTGGCCATTGTGCAGACCATCGATTTTTTTCCGCCCATTGTGGATGACCCTTTTCTCTTTGGGCAGATTGCGGCGGCCAATGCCTTGAGCGATGTGTACGCCATGGGCGGTGAGCCTAAGCTTGCCATGAATGTCATGTGCGTCACCAATCAGATGGGGAAGGACGCTATTTACGAGATTTTGCGAGGGGGCTATGAGAAGGCCTATGAGGCCGGAGCCATCATCACAGGCGGGCATACCATCGAGGATCCGGAGCCTAAATACGGACTTTCGGTGACGGGATTTATACATCCTGGAAAGGTTCTGACCAATTCTTCCGCACGGGAGGGGGATGTGCTGATCCTGACAAAGCCCTTAGGCATAGGGATTCTGACTACCGCAGCCAAGGCGGAGATGGTGGAGGATTCGCTGATGAATCAGATCTACCGGCAGATGGCGCAGCTGAATAAGACGGCTCGGGATATCATGGTGAAGTATGAGGTGCACGGCTGCACGGACGTGACAGGATTCGCGCTGCTGGGCCACTCCTGTGAGATGGCAAGAGGCAGTGAGCTTACCATACACATCAACACCGGGGAGATTCCTTATTATAAGGAAGCATATGAGCTGGCGGAGATGGGATTTATTCCCGCCGGAGCTTACCGGAACCGTGACTTTGCCCAGAAGGATGTGAAGGCTGCGGGGAATGTGAGCCGGGCGATGCAGGATATTTTATACGATCCCCAGACCTCCGGCGGATTGCTGATGGCAGTGCCGGAGCGGGAGGCGGACAGGCTTCTGAACGAGTTAAAGAGCAGTATTCCCTGCGCAGAGATTGTCGGATATGTGACAAAAAAGGAAGCGTCTTATCTTGTGCTGGAGTGAGGGAATATGGGAGCTCCTGAAAAATGATAGAAAATATGCATTTGCATAAAGATGGAAAAATAAAAGATGAAACAATAAGAATGAAATGGAGTAGTAGTATGGAACAGGAAGAAAGAAGATTTGCGGTACTGATCGATGCGGATAACGTATCACCCAAATACATTAAGTATATCATGGACGAGGTGTCCGACATGGGAATCGCAACCTACAAGAGAATCTATGGCGATTGGACGGACACAGCCAAGAGAGGCTGGAAGGACGTGATGCTGGAGTGGTCGGTGAATCCCATTCAGCAGTACAGCTATACCTTTGGAAAGAATGCCACCGACTCGGCCATGATCATCGATGCCATGGATATTCTCTACTCTGGCAATGTGGAGGGATTCTGTATTGTGAGCAGCGATTCGGATTTTACCAAGCTGGCTCAGCGGCTCAGAGAGGACGGCATGTTTGTGGTGGGCATGGGAGAGCGCAAGACGCCCACACCTTTTGTAAAGGCCTGCGATACCTTTAAGATTCTGGAGGTCATTGCCTCCGAGGAGGTGTCCAAGGAGCAGATCACCAGTCTGGAGGATATCCGGGGGGCGGTGGATAAGATCATTACCGAGAACAATAACCTGGGAAAACCCACCGGGATTGCTGAGGTGGGCAGCGTACTGGCAAAGAAGTTCTCTGATTTTGACGTGCGTAACTTTGGATATTCCAAGCTGTCCACCTTTTTGGAGAGTCTGGAGAATTTTGAGGTGTTGAGAAAAGGGAATACGTATTTTGTCCAGGACAAGAAGACGGTTGTGGGAATGAAAGAAATTGAAGAAAAGATCATAAAGCAGATTACAACAAACGGTGGTCAGGTCGACAATATGAGCATGATCTACGAGGAGTTGAAGCGGAGTTATCCAAATTTCCAGATCAAACAATACGGTTTCAGCCGTTTTTCCAGCTTTATCCGCAGCTTTGACAGGTTCCGGATTGAGGAGAATGTGGTGCGGCTGAAGTAAACAGCACGCATGCGCAGATACAGTGCGGCATGTGCCAGTATGTGATGTACCGGGCAGTGGAATGAAATTTGAGATATAGGAATCGGAAGATATGGCGAAGAAATATTACGTGGTAAAAAAGGGTCTGACACCAGGCATTTATCTGAAATGGGCAGACTGCAAGAAAAATGTGGATGGTTATCCGGGGCCGGTGTATAGGGGCTTTGATTCTATCCTGGAGGCGGAAGCTTTTCTGCTGGGGAGAAGCTCTGGAGCGAGTGAGACGACGGTAGAAAGTAATCCGGAGACTGAGACAGGAAATACTCCAGCGGCTGGAAGAGCAGTCGCCTATGTAGATGGCAGCTACAATATTGCCACCAAAGAATACTCCTACGGCGCAGTGATCTTCTACGATGGAAAAGAGGAGCACTTTTCTCAGAAATTTTCTGACCCGGAGCAGGCGAAGATGCGCAATGTGGCCGGAGAGATCGAGGGGAGCATGTGCGCCATGCGGTATTGTCTGGAGCATGGTATCCCATGTCTTGACATCTATTATGATTACGAGGGAATCGCCAAATGGTGCACCGGAGCCTGGAAGGCCAATAAAGAGGGAACCATCGCCTATCGAGAATATTATCGGATGGTGAGTCAGAAGGTGGATATTCGCTTTGTGAAGGTCAAGGGGCATTCTGGGGATAAATACAACGATCTGGCGGATCAATTGGCCAAGCAGGCAGTTGGGATTGAAGGATGAAGGAAAGTGAAAGTAAGGAAATAACTACGGAAGATGGACACCACTATTTTCCAATTTATATTAATATGCAGAACAAACGGTGCGTCGTCTACGGCGGCGGAGCCGTTGCAGCCAGGCGGGTGTCGGCGCTGCTGCGGTTTGGCGCCCAGGTCACAGTGTACGCCATCCGGATAGGAGCAGACATAACGGAGTTAAAGAAGGCGTATTCAAAGCGCCTTTTTCTGTATGAGCAGCCTTATGAGCCAGGAATTCCCGCTGCGGATTTTGTGTTGAGCTGTGTGGATGACAGGGAGGCGGAC
>CABQGZ010000514.1 GCA_902463835.1 uncultured Lachnospiraceae bacterium | reverse complement strand
TTCCAACTCCACTGCTTCGCCGCCCGGAATGGAGAGCGCCGTCTGGCGCATTGCCCTATAGACGGTGTCGCAGAGCGCAAGCGTATAGCCAATACTGTATTGTACCAGCTTCTGACGGTCAAACAGCTCCGACAGCCGCTTTGTCAGCGCCTCGTCCGCCGCTGTTCCCGTCAGCTCCGTCATCTGTTCGATCTTCCGGTGCGGAACCGTAAAATCGGTTCGCATTCCCGCAATATCTTCCTGGCAGAGTACGCTTTTCCCGGGGTAAAGCAGCCTGTGAACATAGATATTCCGCACCTGCTGATACGCCGTTTTGAACGCATCCGCTTCTCTGCCCACCGTTGTATACGCAATACATATTCCGTGAAAATCCTGCTCCAAATACGGATAATACTTCCGAATATCCACAGGATACGGTGCCAAAACGATTATTTCCGACCTGTCCTCCATACAAAGGAACGGTCTTCCCAGCCTATTGCACAGAAGCGCCGCATTCCTGTTTTGCTCTTCCCCAATATACCCGGTCCCCGGGAAGCCAATCAACATCAGCGCACACGCCCCGGACAGGAACGGATACGTTCGCTTCATCTGCTCCAATATTCCCGCGTTGGATGATTCTCCCCGCAAGTAATTCACAAACAGAGAGTACGAGGTATTCACAATGGTCGCCCGCCTTGCGTTGGCAGACTGCCAGGCCTTCTCCACAACCCGGTACAGCTCCTGCTTATCCACCGGCTTCAAAAGGTAGGCGCTTGCGCCGTATTCTATCGCCTGCTGGGCATACTTGAAGTCGTCATATCCAGAGATTACGACAATGGATGTATTGGCCCACTGCGACCGGCATTGCCTCATCAATTCGATTCCATCCACATCAGGCATCCGGATATCCGTGATCAGAAGGTCCACAGGATGCTCCCGCATAAGACTCAGCGCCTCCGCACCGTTGCATACCGTTCGGATCTCCGGGCATATTGCCGGATTCGGCAGCTGAAGCAGCATACTCTTCAGTCCTTCCCGAATCAGCTCCGTATCATCCGCAAGCAAAATTTTCATGCTACCATCCTCCCAGAGCATCCTGCCGTGCCGGTATCCGAACTTCGACGCTCGTTCCCAGGCCTTCACAGCTGATAAACCGCAGCCCACAGGCTTCGCCGTACATCAGCTGGATTCGCTGATGCACATTCACAACCCCAATGCCGTTCTTTCCGGAGCGGATATTCCCAGTCCCGCTTCCATTCAGAGCACACTGAATCTCATGAAGCCGCTCCGGGGCAATTCCGATACCGTTGTCCGTAACGGACAAAATCAGTAGGCCATCCTCCTGGCGGCATTTCAATGTGATGACGATACGCCTGCTGTCCGCCGGCATTCCATGAACGATTGCGTTTTCCACCAGTGGCTGGATACTCAGTTTGGGAATTTCTGTATACAAAACTTCCCGCGGAAGCGTAGATTCCAGGCGGATTTCTGTGCCATTTGACGCGGACATGAAGAAGATGTAGCGATCAATACAGTCCAGCTCTTCGGAAAGCGTGACAGTTTTTGTTTTCCACTTCATATGATACCGCATCAGGCTCCCCAGAGAAAAAACGGTTTCCGCAACCTCCGTATCCCCATGTACTTCTGACAGCATACGGATGCTCTCCAGTGCGTTATATAGGAAATGGCTGTTGATCTGGCTCTGCAATGCGTCCAACTCCGCCTGCTTTACCGCGAGTCCGCGCTGAATATTCTCATCCACCAGCTGCTGCATTCGGTCCAGCATACCGTTAAAGCTTTTGCTGAGCGTATCCAGTTCATCCCCGCCGTTTTCTCTTTCGGGAATCCGAATATCCAAATTGCCGGACTGCACCACCAGCATTTTCTTCTCCAATAGCGCAAGCCGTTTCAGCATCGACTGGCAGACGTATTGAACCAGGACCCAAATCACACACATTCCCAGCAGCATAACCGCCAGCACGCTTGCCCCCATCTGATATACGGGCTGCAGCAATTCCGCCTGATCCTCATAAACAACTGCCCATGCGTTCAGCAGCTCCAACCAGCTGTAACGTACCAGGTAGCTTCTGCCGTCCTTTTCCAATACGGCCTGATAGGTTGATCTGGAGGATTCTCCTCATTTGAAAACAGCTCTCCATTCGCCGCAAGCAAACAGGATGCAGCATTTGCATTCGAGAAGCCTGAAAAGAATTTGTCCGAATCCAAGCGAAGCCGCAGCAACCCCACAGGGGTAATGTCCAGGTAAATACGATAGCACCCGTATACCTCTCCATCCTCTACAGCGTATACGGCACTTTGTCCGGAGGGGATGATCTCATCAAAAGGCGTATTTTTCAGCCTGTCCAGTCTATAAATCGTCGGCCAGATTTCGTGAATCTGCGGATTATCAAAGAAAAAACTTGCTTCTTCAATGATGTCATTGCTCTGAAAAATGCTCCGGATCGTCTTGAGTTCGTTTTGAGAAAACTTTACCAGCTGCAAACCATCCGCATCCATATCGGACGTACAAAAGCGAATGAATTCCCTCTGGCTGAGCGCTGAAGACGCGCTGGTATCAATTCTGGCCGCATTGGACGCTGTCTCTATGCGCAAATTCTGGAGCGCTGCGGCAGAGTCCTTTTCAAAGCTGTCGTAGACATACTCGATCCTACCCTTGATCCACAGTGCGGCAATGATTACGCATGGAATGATCCATATAAGTGACAACATTTTAATGATTTTCGCTGCCAATCTGGTTTTCCCTGGAAGCATACTCTTTTGGGGCACGGTACAACACCTCCTGCGAATATCATTATAGCATGTTGACACTTGTTTCGACAAGGGAAAGGCGGTGGGCAAGTGCCCACCGCCCAAAATTCTACTTACTGAACGAGCGCCTTCCGCGCATCCAGCAGGTTCTGCTCATAGCTGACAACCTTTTCGTAGCCATAGCTGTCCCGTGCTGCCAGGAAGTCAGACAGAATCTTGTCAAACTCCTCGTCACTTGCAGCCGTGATCAGTTCAGGAACTACCTCCTGCCAACGCTGATTGATTCTGGTCGCCGCAATGGCCTCGTCGCTGTCACCAGTCGGCTCCAGATTGTTATAAATACCGCCGTTCACAAATGCGTTCTTGTCTGCCCAATCGCTCATTGCCGTGATGTAGTAGGGACTTGCCGGACGCCACTGGTCCACAATGACGCTATTGCGGAGCATCCAGTAGGTATCTACCAGGCCATACTGCGTAGCAAAGGTATTGGGGTCGCTGTTCATCAGCTCGATCATTTCATCCGTCAGCTGGGGCTTGCCGTCTACAACTTCGTAGGTTTCACCCTCAACGCCCAGGAAAATATCCTTCTGACCTTCCTCACTGAGCATATAAGTCAGGAAAGCGATTGCTCTGGCGGGGTCCTTGCAGTCCTTGCTGATGAAGGTGCTCATCCAGCCATCCAGAGAGCCCGGGAAAATCAGAGGAGCATCGCCGTTAGAATTTGCGGGGCCATCGATTGCAATATAGTAGCTGTCCGGATTTTCGCTGGAGGCCAGGATCGCATTCGCTTCCTGCATTCCACTCCACTCACGCAGCATGCAGAAGTAAGCACCGTTGTTGCTC
>CABQGZ010000513.1 GCA_902463835.1 uncultured Lachnospiraceae bacterium | reverse complement strand
CATTGCGCTAGTGTTACAAAATTGAATGATTTCGATGAATTTCTAAAGGGAGGAGGAACATTATGAGCCGCGAATACTCCGAAAATGTCCTTGTTCAGAACAGTGCAGGCAACTTGCTGCAAAATGTTCTGGGCTGGGAGGTGGTGCTGGCTTACAACTCCGAAAAGCTGGGGCCGGACGGGACGTTGGGCCGCACCAGCTATAGGGAAGTGCTGCTGACCCGGTATTTTCGGCAGGCGCTTTTGCGCTTGAACCCGTGGCTCACCCCGAACCAGCTGGACGAGGTGCAGAAGAAATTCACGGCACACGTTTCCACCGCATCCCTGATGCAGATCAACGAGGAAAAGTATTTTCTGCTGCGGGATGGCATCCCGGTGACGGTCAAGCGGCCGGATGGCCGCACCGAAACGCGGAGTGCGGCGGTGATCGACTTCAAGAACCCGGAAAACAACTACTTCCTCGCCGTAAAAGAGATGAAGATCCACTCGCAGCTGTACCGCTGCCGGACAGACATTGTGGGCTTTGTCAATGGCATTCCGCTGCTGTTTATCGAGCTGAAAAAGCCCACCGTGGATGTGCAGAACGCCTACATAGACAACTATCGGGATTACCTCGATACCATTCCGCAGTTGTTCTATTACAATGCCTTTCTCATGCTGTCCAATGGATTGGAAGCCAAGGTGGGCACGCTTGGCAGCAAGTACGAGTTTTTCCACGAGTGGAAGCGTCTGAAGGAAAGCGATGCAGGCAGCGTGGAACTGGAAACCATGCTGCGGGGCATCTGCGAGAAAAAGACCTTCCTCGATCTGCTGGAAAACTTCATCCTTTACGACCATTCCGGTGGGCGCACCACCAAGATTCTGGCCCGCAACCACCAGTATCTCGGCGTCAACGAGGCCGTCAGTGCTTACGAGAACCGCAAGCTGAAAGACGGCAGGCTGGGTGTGTTCTGGCACACGCAGGGGTCAGGCAAAAGCTACTCCATGGTCTTTCTGGCGCAGAAGATCCGGCGCAAGTTTGCAGGTTCGCCCACCATTGTGGTACTGACCGACCGTGACGAGCTGAACCGGCAGATCAGCGATACCTTTGAAAACTGCGGTCTGCTGGGCAAGACAAAGGCTTCACAGTTCATTGCATCCAGCGGTACAGACCTTGTAAAAAAGCTGCAGGGCAACCCCAGCTTTGTGTTTACCCTGATCCAGAAGTTCAATCTGCCCAAGGAGCCGCCCATCTACCCGGATCACGACATTCTGATTTTGTCGGATGAAGCCCACCGCAGCCAGTACGGCATTTTTGCAGACAACATGATGCACCTGCTGCCCACGGCGTCCCGCATCGGCTTTACCGGTACGCCGCTGCTGGCGGATGACCATATCACCGAGCGCACCTTTGGCGGGTATCTGTCGGTATATGATTTCAAGCGGGCGGTGGAGGACGGCGCAACGGTGCCGCTGTATTATGAGAACCGTGCGGATAAGATCGCCCAGTTGGACAAGCCGGAGATCACCGGGCGGATCCTGGATGCCATTGAAGCAGCCGACCTTGATCCTTCGCAGGAGGAAAAGCTGGAACGAGAATTTGCCAAGGAGATCCATATTCTCACCGCAGATGAACGGCTGCGTTCCATTGCAAAGGACTTTGTGGAGCATTACTCTGACCTTTGGACCAGCGGCAAGGCGATGTTCGTCTGCCTGAATAAGGTCACCTGTGTGCGGATGTACAACTATGTGCAGGAATACTGGCGGGCAAAGATCAGGGAACTGGAAGCCCGGCAGGGCACAGTGACCCAGCAGGAAGCACAGGAGCTTGCCCGTAAACTGGCATGGATGAAAGAAACCGAAATGGCAGTGGTGATCAGTCAGGAGCAGAACGAGGTGCAGACCTTCAAAAAGTGGGGGCTGGATATTCTGCCGCACCGTGCCAAAATGGAAAAGCGGGAGCTGGATAAAGAATTCAAGGACAGCAAGAATCCGTTCCGGGTGGTGTTCGTCTGTGCCATGTGGCTGACGGGCTTTGATGTAAAGTGTCTGTCCTGTCTGTATCTGGACAAGCCGTTGAAAGCCCATACCCTGATGCAGACTATTGCTCGTGCAAACCGTGTTTCGGAGGGCAAGAGCAACGGCCTGATCGTGGACTATATTGGTATCGTAAAGGCGCTGCGCAAGGCTCTGGCAGATTATACGGTCAGCAAGAACAGCCCGGCGGGCATTGACCCAACGGTGGACAAAACGGAGCTGATTCAGCGCATCCGCACGGTCATCGGAAAAACGGACGGCTTTCTGGCAGAACACGGGTTCCGGCTGCAGGAATTGGTGGACGCACAGGACTTTGAAAAGATGAGCCTTGTACAGGATGCAGTCAACGCGATGTGCGAGACGTTGGAAACCAAGAAAACCTTCCAGACCTATGCGTCTGAACTGGCGCGGCTGTTCCGCTACGCAGACCGTGACGATGTGGACGATGCCGTGCGCGCCCGGAAAAACGCAATTCTCGCCATCTACGAGGGCTTGCAGCAGAAGCGGAAACACGCGGACAATACCGACCTGATGGTGCAGATCAACGGCATCGTCAACGAGTACATCCATGTGGAAAAGCCAGATCAGGAGGCTGTACCTTCCCGGCAGTTTGACATCAGCAAAATTGACTTTGACCTGTTGAGCCGGGAGTTTGCCCACACCCGGCGGAAGAATCTCTTGCTGCGAGATCTGGATGAACTGGTGAATCAGCAATTGGCGAAAATGTTGTTTGCAAACCCGCAGCGCATTGATTATTATGACCGCTATCAGGAGATCATAGATGCCTATAATGCAGAGCAGAACCGGGCAACCATTGAGAAAACCTTCATGGATCTGATGGAGCTTGCAAGTTCACTGGACACGGAGCAGCAGCGCTATGTGCGTGAGGGCTTTTCCAGCGATGAGGAACTTTCAGTGTACGATTTGCTGTTTTCGGAGAACCTCACGAAGCAGGAAATTGAAACGATCAAGAAGGTGTCTGTGGACTTGTTGACAAAAATCAAACAGCAGATTGCCAAACTCGACCATTGGACGGACAAGCAGGAAACTAAGGCAATTGTGGATAACCTGATTCGCAATACCCTTTGGCAAGAACTTCCCAATAGCTATGATGTAAGCGATATCCAAACCTACCAGAAGAAAATTTACGAGTATGTATATATGCGCTACCCGGAAGTAGCATAACGCAAAAATCACCCCAGAGAGAACGCACAAGAGGCTATTCTCTCTGGGGTGATTGCGTATCAAATCATTTGAAAATGCTTTAATGCCTCCACAATCGCATCCTCTTTTTCCTTCGGACACTTGGGCTGCTTTGCATTTTCATTTTTCGCTTTATGGTAATTCTCTCGCTCAATAATGCCGTGTTTCTGCTTCACCTGTGCGATATAGAGATTGGACACCTTGAGCTGATGATGCTCCAACACATAATCCCGAATCTCGTTGTAAGTCGCCTTGCTTTCCGCAGCAGTCACATCCAGTTCCTCTATGTTAACGTCCACTTCGATGTGTCGCTCGACATTGAGTTTGGTCAAAAGGAGAACCGCTTCGCAATGCTTCGTCCTCGGGAACAAAT
>CABQGZ010000512.1 GCA_902463835.1 uncultured Lachnospiraceae bacterium | reverse complement strand
GAAGCCCGCGAGGAAGTCCTTGCACGCGCCGGACTTTTCCGGGTCGGGAATGGCAAGCTGATCCTTGTATTCGGCATTGCCCAGCTCGCTCCAGTCGGCATCCATCGTGGGGAAAACCGTCGTGTTGTAGATGACACCGACAGCCGACGCACTGTAACCGAACAGTTCATTATCTGCATCAATCCAGCCGTCAACGATTTTATCTGCGTTGGCGGGGGTGTAGCTTTCCAGCTGTCCGTCAGCCTTTATGGAGAGACCGTCCGACCAGCTTGCCAGAATGACAACATCGGCTACCGGGTTTGCCTGCTCTGCTTCCAGTCGGGCAAGAATCTCACCCGTTGTTCCCTGGAACTGTTCTACTTCAATGCCGGTCTTAGCGGTAAAGCCCTCTGCCAGTTTATCCGCCAGTCCTGCGGGGGAAGGCATATAGACAGTTACTTTTCCGCTGCCAGTCGTCTCGGCTACAGATTCTGCAGGTGCAGCCTCAGAAGTGGCAACAGACTCCGTTGTGGTGCTTTCAGAAGAAGGCGCTTCGCTGGACGCTGCGCCGGTGCTGCCGCAAGCGGCAAGACTGACACAAAGTGCTGCGGCGGTAAGGGATGTCATCATTTTCTTACAATTCATAACTTTTCCTCGTTTCTTTCTCACAAATCATCTATATAATGCCGCACCTGCGGCGGAAAGCAAATTCATACGGTAACAATCGCCGCTTTGGGCAGATACAGCGAAAGGACCGAGCCTATAGCATTTTTTTGGTGGCTAATGTACGACCATTCTTTGCCCTTATATTCCAGCTGTTGCTGATAACTGCTGCCCAAAAACTGCACTGATTTAACAGTCGTATCAAATCGAACCGTATCATCCTGCGGCAAGGTATCTGCCTGTTCCGGGCGGAACATATGATGCTCATCGATCCAGTTGGAAGAACCGATGAATTTTGCCACAAACTCGGTAGCCGGTGCGGCATAGACATCCTCCGGCGCGCCATACTGTTCTACTTTTCCAGCATGGCAGACGGCGATTGCATCACTCATACTCATAGCCTCGATCTGGTCATGCGTGACGAAAATGCCTGTGATTCCGAGATTGGTAATCAGATTTCGCAACTCTATGCGCATTTCTTCCCGAAGCAGTGCATCCAGCGCAGAAAGCGGTTCATCGAACAGGATGCAGGATGGCTGAATGACAATGGCACGTGCAAAGGCCACGCGCTGCTGTTGTCCACCGGAAAGCTGGTGCGGGAACCTGTCGGCGAAGTCATCCAGACGAACCGCGTGCAGGGCATCACGAACCTTTTTATCCAAGCCGTCGGTACGATTGGCCGCGCGCAGACCAAACGCAACATTTTCGTATACATTCATGTGTGGCCAAAGCGCAAAGTCCTGAAAGACAAAACCCAAACCACGCTGTTCCGGGGGAATGTTGAGCTTCTTCTGCGCAGAGAACACGCAGCGCTCTCCAAACCAAATCTCGCCGCTGTCCGGCGTTTCCAATCCCGCAATCATGCGCAGCAGCGTAGTCTTTCCGCAGCCGGAGGGTCCCAGCAGCGTGGTAAGGCTGCCACTTTGTATCGTCAGGTCAGTGGGTTGTATCACGGTTTTTGCACCAAATGATTTTGTAATATTTTTTAAGACAATTTTCATCTCCGGCTCCTGTGTTGTAATCACTTTTATTAAAATACTCTCTTACCTGCGCAAAAACAACATAAGTGCCGTAAAGCCTCTGTAAAGTTTATGTTTGTGGTGAAAAGCTTGTATTCTTATTTTGACAAATAAAAAAGCCTTCACCGCACTTTTTATGTAACGTGAAGGCTTACATATAGCTCTATAAATAGTAGAACTTACATATCGGTCTCAGATTTTTTCTGCAAATAGAACATTTCTTTCTGCGTCTCAATCTCTGCGCGCAGTTCTTCTTCCGTGGGCAGATACAGCTTATATTTGCTGGCGAAAAGCTGCTCGTTGCCGTGGAGAACGGAATACTTTGCAATATCCTCGTCCGTGTCGGAGCAAAGGACAATACCGATGGTCGGGTTATCGCCCTCGCCGCGCTTCAGTTCGTCATACATTCGGATATACATATCCATCTGACCCACGTCCTGATGGGTGATTTTGCTGGTTTTCAGATCGACCAGTACAAAGCATTTGAGGATATAGTTGTAGAACACGAGGTCGATGTAGTAGTCCTCTTTTTCTGTATGAATGTGCTGCTGGCGGGCTACAAAGGCATAGCCCTTGCCAAGCTCCATGAGGAATTTCTGAATGTTCGTGATGATGCAGCTTTCCAGTTTACTCTCGGTAAAATCCGTGCTGCCGGAAAGCCCCAAAAATTCCGTAATCATCGGGTTCTTGATGAACTCCAGCTTGTCCGCTTGATAACCGGCGGTCAGCTTTTCCATTTCCTGCTTGACCGGCTCTTGGTTCTGGGATTTCAGCAAACGGTAGTAGTATTGGGAGGAAATATTGCGCTGCAACGTGCGGACGCTCCATGTTTGATCTGCCGCTTCTTTCGTGTACCAATCGCGGGCTATTTTGTCCTCAACCTGTAATAATACACGATAGTGCGTCCAAGACAGTAGCACACCAGATTGTGGACTCAGTGAGTCCACAATCTCAGGATACAATTTATAGAAGCGAAAATACTTATACAGACTGCTGTAATCAAATCCTTTACCATACGCAGCAGTCAATTCCTTTGCCAGTTTTCTGATAACCGCCGTACCGTATTCAGAGCGCCCCTCGCCCTTTAGTTCTTCCTGTGCAATGCGATACCCCAACAGCCAGTTGCGCTGCACCAGCGCCAGATTTACGGCTCTGTATGCAGCCTTTTGGGATACCTCAATAATCTGTTTTGCGTCATTGAGCAAATCATTTGTAGGGGTGTATCCGTCCAGCAAATTCAGTTCTTGTTTCATAGCATCCTCCACATAAGAACGTCTGATTTTATAATACCTTATTCAAATCCAAACTGCAACAAAATTATTCGTAGACGAATTCAACAGTTACAATTTCTTCGGCACGGCTGCGGATATTATTCATGCGGCACACCCATTCAAGCTGGTCTTGTCGTTTTAGTTCCTCAGTGATGCCCTCTGTCTGGCGCATCTGCTCCTCGATTAAAATCAGCGTGTCTTGCACTTGGCGGTCAAACTCTGCCAAGTAGCTGTGAAGCCTGTTTTCTTTCAGTAGGTTTTGATACAGTTGCTGGCGGTATTGCTTGATAAATGCAAGGCGCATATTTGCCCAGCGGCCTAAATCGTTGTAAGTCATATTGTACTCCTTATCTTTCGTCATGTTCCTGTTGGCGGATTCTTTCTTTTGCAGGGTCTATGCCGTGCCGCCGTAATAGATTCACCAAACCTTTTTGCTCACGTTTCAGCATTAGATTTTCACGGCGCACTTCCCTACTCTCGGATTTTACCTCATTCAATTCTTGGGTGTGCCAAAATTCAATATTGCTAAGTTCACTTACCAACTTAGAAATTTTTTGCTTCAGTTCGCCAACAACGCCCTCCAACTGCTTGATTTTGTCATTTGCAGCGTCCAGCAGTCCTTGCAGACGGTCATCTTGGCGGCGGTAGACAACATACTGTT
>CABQGZ010000511.1 GCA_902463835.1 uncultured Lachnospiraceae bacterium | reverse complement strand
GTTCAATGACTTTCGGAATGGTATATTTTTTGACAAGCGGCTGGAGCCGGAGGGCTGGAAGCTTCCGGGCTTTACAGAGGATGACAGTTGGCATCGCCCCATTCATGCGGATCGGCCAAGAGGCCAAGCGAAGCTGTGTATGGCGGAGCCGGTGGTTGTCACGGGAGAATTAAAGCCGGTGAAGGTCTGGCCCGGTGGGCTGGCGGATTATGCGGCCAAGGAGGATGTGACAGAGGCGCTGGGCGGACGGGATACGGTGGAGCAGGCCCCTGTGCGAACCGGCGGTTATATCTATGACTTCGGGGAGAATAATACCGGGATCTTCCGCTTGAAGATCAAGGGCTGGCCGGGGCAGCGCGTCGATATCCAGTGCGGGGAGATGCTCCGGGACGGCGCGGTGTATTACGGGAATATGTATTACTATCCGGACGGCTATGCCCAGCGGGATATCTATATTGTGGGCAGTGAGAATGAGGAAATTTTTGAGCCCATGTTCACCTGTCATGGGTTCCGTTATCTCTATGTATCCGGAATTACAAAGGAGCAGGCTACGCCGGAGCTTCTCACCTATCTTACGGTGAGCTCAGATCTGGAGGAACGGGGAACCTTTTCCTGCTCGGATGAGACGGCCAACAGGATCTATGAGATGGCGAGGCGGAGCGATATCTCGAATTTCCTTTATTTTCCGCTGGACTGCCCACACCGGGAGAAGAACGGCTGGACCGGGGACGCAAATGCTTCCGCGGAGCATATGATCCTGACCATCGGTGCGGAGGACAGCTATCGGGAGTGGCTTTGCAATCTTCGCTGTGCCCAGCGGGAGGACGGAAAGCTGCCCTGTATCGTTCCCACCGGCACCTGGGGCTATGACTGGGGCAGCGGGCCAGCCTGGGATCGGGTACTGTTCGAGTTGCCATACTGTATCTGGAAATACCGGGGAGAGATGGCGGTGATTCAGGAGAACGCCCATGCCATGCTGCGCTATCTGGAATACATCGGCAGGCGTCGGAATGAGGAAGGGCTGATTGCCGTTGGTCTGGGCGACTGGGTGCCGGTGAACCGGGAGGGCGGCGACTATCAGGCGCCGCTGGGCTTTACGGACAGCGTGATGGTGTATGATATGTGCTGCAAGGGGCGGGCGATGTTTCATGCCCTGGGGCTTAGCGGTTATGCTGCCTTTGCCGAACAGCTTGGAGAAGAGCTTCTTGCGGCGGTGCGAAGCCGGTATATTGACCGGGATACCATGGTGATTGAGAGCGCCTGCCAGACGGCGCAGGCCATGGGACTGTATTACGGTATTTTTGCAGATGACGAGAAGCAGGAGGCTTTTGCGAGGCTTCTTGCGATTCTTAAGGGGGATGGGGAGAAGCTGACCTGCGGATTCCTGGGAACGCGGGTGCTGTACCATGTGCTGGCGGAATACGGGGAGGCGGAGCTTGCCTGGCGGATGATCACGGGAAAGGAATTCCCGGCTTACGGATATCTGGTGGAGCAGGGTGCAACTACCCTGCCGGAACAGTTTCTGTCCGATGAACGGAAGTGGACCATGTCACAGAATCATCATTTTCTGGGGGATGTGGTGCAGTGGTTTATGCGGTATCCGGGAGGAATCCGGGTGATGGACAGCACTCACGTGGTGATCCGACCGGAGTTTATCGAAGCATTGAACGATGTGAAGGTCAGCCATCGTCTTCCGGCGGGGGAGGTATCCGTCTCCTGGCGGCGGGAGAGTGGTCGGATCTGTCTCGCGGTAGATTGCCCGGAGGGCGTTGTCTGCCAGGTGGAGACAGGGAAGTGGAAGGAAGTAGTGGATTTGTTTGTGTGATGGGAACATGTAGATGATAATGGGGAAATAGGAAGTAAGAGTATGAAGGAAACAGAAGAAAAAATGACAGAGCAAGAGAGAAAAAGGATCAGAGAAATCTGTGACAGGATTAATCAAAGAATCGAAGAAAAGCACATCGGGTGTTTCCAGGGGTCCGACGCACCGCTCTTTTTTATCTCCACGGAGTATCCGGGATTGTGGCTGGAGCATGTATACGACGCAGTTTTTTATGCGAAGCTTTCCGGGGAGCTTTTGCCCGAACGGCTTGCTATCGCAAAGAATACAATTCAGTTCTTCCTGGACAATCAGACTGCGGAGGGCCAGTATCCCTGCTTTTACCGGGATCCGGCCAGGGCGGTAAACTGGCAGGGAGAGTGGATGGGCTACAGCCATATTCAGGAATGCGTCTCCTTCCCGGCTCTCTGCCTGGAGGTCTGCCAGATGGCGGAGGATCCTTGTCTTACAGAGAGGGTCTATGAATCTGCGAAGAAGTGGGATGGCTGGCTTCGGAGATACCGCATGACAAGAGGCCTGGGGCTGGTGGAGCAGTTCGTGGGATACGACACAGGGCATGACTGGAGCGGCCGTATCCAGGGATTCTCCTGCCCGGGGCGTTACGAGTGGGATGGAGAGCCGATGAACGCGGCCATTCTGCCCCAGGATGACGTAGTGCCGGTGATTGCGGTGGATATGAATGCGAATTTCTACGGCACCCAGAAAGCTCTGGCCGCCTTGGCGCGATTGTGCGGGAAAGAGCAGGAAGGGCAGGAATGGGAGCGGCGGGCGGCGGAAGTAAAGCGGAGGCTGTTTGAGGTTTGCTATGACAAGGAGGACGCTTTCTTTTATGATGTGGATAAGCATGGGAAAAAGCGGAAATATCTTTCCAGCACGATTTTTCATCTGTTTCAAGAGAAGGTGCTGGATCTGGAGGCAGACCGGGAGCTGATCCGTGAGATCTACACACGGCACATCAAAAATCCGGAGGAATTCTGGACGGAATATCCGTTTCCCTCCATGGCGGTGTGTGATCCCTCCTGCCAGGGACACATGCCGGGGAACTGCTGGGGATATTACTCCCAGGCGCTGATCGCCCTGCGCTGTACCAGGTGGATGGATGACTACGGGTTTGGTGAGGATTTTGACCATATCTGCCGGAAATGGCTGGAAGCCTGGACCAGGTGTTTCGATGATATGAAGCTGGGGCAGGAGCTGGATCCCTTTACCGGGGAGCCCAGCCGGTGCTCGGAATGGTACTCCAGCTGTATGCTGTTTTATCTGTATGCGGCGCAGAGGTTGGGGATTGCTGGTGCTGAACAGTAATAGGCTGTGGATATGTTTGCCTCACTTGATGTGCGGATTATGCGGGTGGAGCCGGAGCTTTAAAGTAACCGGCTCCATGAAAGCTTTTCAAGTACCTGTCCAATGGACTTTTCATTAGAACAGCATAATTTTTTCTTGTTCTTTATACATAATCAGAATATCTTCATCACTCGCCTCTGGATTTTGTGCAATAAGATCATAAAATGGCTGAATCATGGATATATTTTCTTCCAGCTCGTCAGCAGCCTCTGAAACACTTTTACCTTTCTGATACTTCTTCATTAATAGGGAAATCAAAGTCAATAACCTTCCCTCTGCCTTTTCATTCTCAAACATCTTGATAATATTATATTGAAATGCCATTTCATCCTCTCCATTCTTTGCCCATTCCAGGATTTCCATTACGACGGATTCTTTATTGCGACAAATACCAAGAAGAATCGTTTTCACCCAACTTTCA
>CABQGZ010000510.1 GCA_902463835.1 uncultured Lachnospiraceae bacterium | reverse complement strand
CAAAATAGCAAAAATCAAAATGGAGACCGCAGAGCTGTATCCGTAATTGTTTGTGATAAAGGCATTCTCGTAGGCATAAGTCAGAATCGTGTGAATATTCGCACCGGTTTTCGCACCTGCCTGCTGTGTCAGCAGGTATACCACGTCGAATTGCTTAAATGTCGTAAACACGGTAATCAGCACCGAGGGAGCAATAATCGGGCGGATTGCGGGAATCGTAATAAAGTACGCCCGCTGGAACCAGTTTGCGCCATCGAGAATCGCACTCTCGTAGCAGCTATGATCCACCGCCTGCAAAGCTCCGTCCATAATCATAATCATGAACGGCAGCGCCAGCCAAAGGTTGACAACCGTGCAACAGAGAAATGCCGAGACATCGTTTGCCAGCCAGCGCACCGTTGCCAGCCCCAGCTTCTGCATCCACTGGTTCAGCAAGCCGAACTGCGAATTGAAGATGCCGTTTTTCCAGAGCAGGATCGACACATACCCCGGCATGGCCCAAGGGATCATAAGCAGTGTCTTGTAGACTCGCCTGCCCTTAAAATCCTGTATGTTCAAAAGACTGGCCAGTACAAAGGCAATCACAAGCTGCAGCACCATATTCAGCACAGTCCACAGTATGGTCCGAAGCAGTGCCGCCAAAAAGCCGGAATCAAAAACAAACAGCGCGTCTTTATAATTCTTCAGCCCTACAAACGAGAAGTTGAACCAATGGTAAACATTCATGTTTGTAAAGGAGATGTACGCCGTGTACAGAATTGGGAATACAACAATCAGCAAAATCAAAAGCAACGAGGGGGCGCTGCACAAATAGGCCCAAAACGTTTCTTTTTTATTTTTCTTCATAGTGCGGCCTTTCCGCATCACTGCATCTGCTTGATAAGGCTCTCTGCCTGCTGCTGGGCGGCCTGTGCGCTGCCGCGGACATCTTTTCCGCTCATGTTTACATCCACAAGCAGATTTTCCGTAACAGTCCACATAACGTCCATTTCGGGAACGTTCGGCATGGGAACCGCATCCTGCGCCGTATCGTACATAGCCATAACCATGTCGTCACCGCTGATAACCGGGTCATCATAACAACTCTGCTTTGCAGGGGCGCAGCCGCTTGCTTTCGCCATCGCAATGCCAACGGAATCATTTGTCAGAACCTGCAAGACCTTTGCAATGGCATCGTGCTTGCGCTCAGCTGCAACTTTCAAGACATGGATACCCTGCACACCGGAATACGGTGCAATTTTGTTGCCTGTCTCATCTACAGTAGGCATCGGTGCAATGCCAAGGTCAATACCGCTCTCGCGCGCCGTAGGAACCAGCCAGGGGCCACCGATGGTGGAGTGCGCTTTGCCTTCGCGGAACAGCGTATTCACGGTAGAATACTCACCCTCGGTGGGCATAAGCTCCACGAATTTCTTGTGGTATTCCAGCGCCTTGATGGTGTTCTCATCATCGAGGCCGGGTTCACCATTTTCGTTCAGAATGTAACCGCCAAACGCATGGAGCCAGCCCGCAGCATAGTACGCCGTGCTGTGCTGTTCCACGAAGCCGTAATGTCCGCCTTTCGTGTTTTCCTGCATATATTTGTACAGTTCTTCTGTGGTCGAAGGCACTTCATCATCACTCATATAACGTCTGTTGTACATATAGAGCAGCGTCTCAAAGTAGATCGGAAGCTGATACACTTCCCCTTTGTAGGTAGCAGCCTCAATCGTCATCGGAATGTACTGATCCAACGTACTCTTGTCGATGAAATCCGTTATCGGTGCGAGAATGCCCATTTCAGCGTAAACGCCAATTTTATCGTGGGCAAAGAAGTACATATCCGGGGCAGAATTCGGGTCGTTGCCGACCATCTTCAGCGAATCGGTCAGACCGTCTTTCTTTTCAAGTTTTACCACGATATCCGGGGCAAGCGTATCCAACTCTGTCTGCAACGCCTGCGCGACTTCATCTTCTTTGTCGTGCCAGATCGTAATGGTAACCGGGCCATCTGTCTGCGCAGTATTATCCGTGCCGCCCGACGAGCAGCCGGTCATCAGCAACGATACCGCTACACATACACTTAAAAATCCTGCTATCAGGCGCTTCATGGAATACCTGCCTTTCTGATTGTGTCAAATAAGGAGTACGGGCTGTTCAGCCCGTACTCTATGATTTTCTAAGGAAGATTACTTTTTCTTTTTGGAGACGACCACGCCGCCTGCCACAACAGCAATCACCACAACAACGACAATTGCAATCGGCATCGCGTTGGACTTGGTTTCTGCGGGTTCCGCCGCAACCGTAGGCTCGCTCTCTGCAGCAGGAGCCTCTGCCGTTTCTACAGTCTCAGCCGGGGCTTCATAGGTGACTTCTGCATTTTCCGCATCGCTCACCACGATCCACAGATCCTTGCCTGTTTCCACACTGAGGTCACTGGTCTGAACGCTGCCATCGCTGCCATTCACGATAATGCTGTTGACCCAGCCGGGAACAGAAAGCGTCAGCCAGCCGTCCTCCCCTTCCTGCAGGGCTTCGCCGGGCCAAGAAGAGAATGCGTTCGTGCCGTCCGGTGCGGACCATGCCCACAGATGCGGCTCGCTCCAGTCTGCGGGAGCTTTTACATGAACGGTAATATCTTCTGCAACGGGAGCATTCGGATCATTGTAAGTAAAATCGGAAGTTCCGTCCTCAGAAACCGTAACCCACACCTCAGCTGCATCGATGGAGATATCCTCCGTCTGCACATCGCCGCTGTTGCCGTTGACAATGATGCTGTTCACCCAAACGGGAGCGCTGGCAGTATACCAGCCATCTTCGCCTTTGCTCATGGTCTTGCCGGGCCATGCTTCAAAAGCATTCTTGCCATCCGGTGCAGACCATGCCCACAGGCAGACGTCCTGCCAATCATCGGGAACCTGCGCGTGAATCTTGAATTTTTCTACATACTCCGGCAGATCACCGGTGGTCTGTGCATCGTAGCTGATTTCTACATTTTCTGCATCGGTCACCGTGACCCAAGCATTCTTGCTTTCCAGCTTGTAGTCGCTGGTCTGAACCGCAGCGTCATTCGCATTGATAATAATGTTGTTGGTGGTTTCGGGAATCCAGCAGTAATACCAGCCATCATTGTTGCTGTCTGCTTCCATCTCGCCACCGGGCCATGCATCAAAAGCGTTTGTGCCATCGTCTGCCCATGCCCACAGGTGCGGGTCTGACCAGTCAGACGGGAGTTTTGCGTAGACGATCATTTTTCCATCGGATGCTTCCTCTGCAAACGCAGCAACAGGCATAAGCAGACACAGCATCAATGCCGCCAGCACAACTGCAAACAAGTGTTTTACTCTGCTCATATTTGTTTCCTTCTTTCCAAACGGTGAAGAGTTTTTGAGATTTTCTGATGCGCATCCTTGACATCTACAGAGTAACACTCCCAGCAACCCACGTCAACAAAGAAATGGGGAAACGGTTTCCTTTCAATTTGTGCATATTCCATCATGTATTCACTATTTGAATGTGCAGTTTGCTAGTAATTTTGGCGTTTTTTCTTTCAGTGTAACTATTTTGTAATTTTTGCAGTTCTTTATTTTCCCTTTGTTTCCTATCTTATTTTTGTACACTGTTTCAAC
>CABQGZ010000509.1 GCA_902463835.1 uncultured Lachnospiraceae bacterium | reverse complement strand
CGCACACCAGCACCTGATTGTTCCCGGTATCCGCGATATAGATCAGCCCGTTCCCATCCACGAAAACACCGGAAGGCATGTACAACCGTCCCAGCCTGTCCCCCGGCAGCAGCGGCGTCGCAATCTGATATTTATAATGCATACTGCTGTCTAAGACTACGATCCGGTTATTTCCCGTATCCGCGATATAGAGATCGCCCTCCGGTCCAACCGCC
Source organism: uncultured Lachnospiraceae bacterium (assembly GCA_902463835.1). Taxonomy (GTDB): domain Bacteria; phylum Bacillota; class Clostridia; order Lachnospirales; family Lachnospiraceae; genus 14-2. The sequence continues at coordinate 3,399 of CABQGZ010000509.1, read as the reverse complement.
AGATCCTTCGGGGTACTTATCCCCATCCTTCCCCATCCGGCATAAGTCGTATCCACAACGGCATCCACAACGGCCGCATCCGGCGATCCCACCGCCTGGCTGTCCAGGGAATACGTATAGGATTCTGCCAGAACCGTCTGGGGAATGCAGAGGATCGCCACCATTAACACCATCACAAATTTCATTGCGCGTTTTCTATTCTTCACTGTGGTTCACCTCCTGTTTTAATCCTTCATACCCGAAGTCGACATGGTTTCCATAACCTGATTCTGCGATATGACGAATGTAATGATGGGAACAAGCAGCATACACAGCGAGATGGCCGCTCCTGCTCCCGTCCGGGCCACACCGGAAGAAACGATCTGGCTCAACGCAACCGGCAGCGTCTTTAAGTTCTCACTGTATATGAAGTTTCCGCCGGTAGCATTCCAGAGCGATTGTATGGATAAGATCCCAAGGGTCATCCAGGCCGGCTTCATCAGCGGCAATACAATCTTAAATATGATATACAATTCGCCTGCGCCGTCGATGCGGGCCGCCTCCAGCAAAGCGTTGGGAAGGGACTGCTCCATAAACTGCTTCATCAGATACAGACCCATGCTGCTCTGTAAGGCTGGCAGTATGATGGCCAGATGGGAGTCCAGCATGTTCAGCTTTGAAAAGATCAGGTATGTTGGCACGCTTGTGACGATGGCCGGAAACATAAGGGCATAGACAACGATTCCAAACAGGAATTTCCTGCCCGGGAAATCAAACTTTGAAAGCCCGTACGCCGCGCAGGTTGCAATCATGATCTGCAACACAACGCCAATGACCGTGATAAATACGGTGTTAAAAAGATAGCGCGAAAACGGTACCCATGAGCTGCCAATGGCTTCCCCCATCTGCTTGAAATTTTCAAGCGTCGGATGCTGAACAAGGAATCTTGGTGGGAACCGGAACAACTCGCTGTAGGGCTTAAAGGCATTGCTCACCACATAGATCAATGGCAGCGCCATAAACAATCCCATGATACCCAACAGTGTAAAAACAAAAATATCTCCGCCGACAGAACGACTTATTCTTTTTCTGCCGCGTTTCTTAAGCTTCATCGTAAGATTCATTGACCCAGCCCTCTCTACTTTATGGTTCTGTTCAGCACAATGTTGATGAACTTGTTGCAAATAAGCGTCATAAGGAACAATACCGTGGCAATGGCACAGGCATATCCCATTTCATATCGAATATTTCCATAGTCCTGCATATGGCTGGCAATAAAATGTCCGGCATACTGCACGCTGGGCGATCCTGCCAGGTTGCTGCTGATCTCACACACGGAGAAAGCCCCTGTAATGGAGAGCACCGCGCCAAACACAAGCTGAGGCTTGATGGAGGGCAGCGTAATGTACCACAGCTCCTGCCAGCGATTGCGGACGCCATCGATGGCTCCGGCCTCGATCAGGGTGCGGTCAACGCCTTTCAGTCCCGCAACAAAAGACAGAAAACCTGTACCAAGGCTCATCCATATCTGAACCACGATCAACAACGGCAGAATGTATCTGGCATCCGAAAACCACTGGATTGGCGAACTGATGAATCCAAACCGCATCAAAAACGCATTCACATATCCATAGGAATCACTGCTGAACAACAGCTTCCATACGGTGTAGGCGCTTCCCGTAATGGAGGGCGCATAAAAGATCAGCACACATACAGATCGCACACGACGAGGCAGCTCATTGATGAACCATGCCACCAGAAGGCCCAGTATATATCCGGTAGGCGCCGTGATAATGGCAAAAATAACGGTATTTTTCAGGGATGTCATATAAATATCATCATAGAGCAGCAGCTTTATATAATTTCCCAGTCCCACAAAGACAGGCTCCTGAAATACGTTATAATAGGTAAAGCTATATGCAAACGCCGAGACCACCGGCAAAACTGTAAATACAAAAAACAATGCAAAAAACGGAAGTATCAGAAGATACGCGATCCTGTTTCGCCGGGCGCGATACAGCGTCTGCCGCCATTTTTTAGAAACCTTTTCCATCTGCACGGTCATTCACCTCTCCTTCCATCCGCCGTACCCGCTGCCTTTTTCAAGGCATTTTTCTGATAGACAAGTTCATTGTCAACAATCCGGTCGTACTGATACATGACCTTTCTTATCTCAGAGCCGCCCTCCGTGCTGTCGGCATATATTTGCCGGAAAGCATTGTCAAGATACCTGCCTGTATAATATCCGCCGGGTATTTCCGGAACCGCCGCGGTCCATGCAAGCTGCTCTGTCAGGCTCCGGTAGAGCGCACCCGGCCATGAGATTTCCTCCATAGCCAGAATGTTCGCAGTATGATAACGGCCTGCCTTGCCAAGAAGATTCTCAATGGATCTGCCGAACTCTGCCTGTGTATCCTTTGAAGTCCACCACTTGATAAACTCCCAGGATGCCTCTTCTTTTTCCGTGTCCGCCAGCATAACCGAAGCGGTGACCGTTACCGGTACCGAATGGTCTATGCTGCCATCCTCCCGGACCGTGCCTGGAATTGTCGTCCACTTCCATACATTGGAAAGCTGAGGGGCATACAGGATCAGCGTATTATAAATGCTGTAGTTCTGTACTGCGATTGGCATATCCCCCGCCGCAAAACGGTTTACAAAGTTGTAAGAGATCGGAAGCCCGTAGCTGATATACAGTTCCGACCAGTCCGCCATGGTATTGATGGTAAGCTCCTCTGAAAATGTGACGGAAAGCAGATCATCACTGTAATACTTCCCGCCCCTCTGATACAGCAGCGCGCCAAAGGAATTGATACTGTCCTTAGAGCCTTCCGATGCATTGCTCACAGGCAGCCCAAAGGTCATATTGTTCTGTGCCAGAACCGGCAGCAGCGCATAGACATCATCCCAGGTCTCCGGCACCGTTGCATTTAGTTCCTTCAAGATGTCCTCTCGGTAGAATAAAACCGGGAAATCCATGGTCTGAGGAATCCCCATAACACCTCCGTTATAGGTAAGCACCTCCATAGCGCTGCCCGCAAACTGCTCTGATATTTTTTCGAAATCCTCAAACTCAGACAGATCCGCCGTCGCGCCGCGGAACGCGAAATTCATCGCGTCCGACTGGGGAACTCCAATGGCCACATCCGGGCCTTCCCCGGCCATAGCGGCCTGCTGCAGCGTCTTTACATCCGAGATAAGCTTCACATTGACTCCGATCCCGCTCTTTGCAGAAAAATCAGCGTTCAGGATCTGTTTTAGTATCTGTGCCTGCTCACGTCCTCCGATCATCCACACCTCAATGATTTCCTCATGCTCGCCTGCTGAACCAATCACGCTGTAATCCTGAAAGAAGGAGGCGAAAAAGTTCTTTATGGAAAATACCAGCTTCTGAAAGAAACCGGCCGTGGGCTTCGGCAG
>CABQGZ010000508.1 GCA_902463835.1 uncultured Lachnospiraceae bacterium | reverse complement strand
GTCAATTGCTGTTTGAAAATAAGTTTAGAAATATGTTAGAGAAAATGTTTGCTATAAATTGTATTGTGAGGTATAATAAAAACGTAAATTGTTGTAGAAGAGATGGATAAAAAGGAAGGTGCTATCATGCTTGCATTGCAGGGATATTATGATGGAAATGCTGTTCAGGTGCTGGAGAAGATTCAGGCAAAGAAGAATCAGAAACTGATTATTACTGTTTTGGATGAATTTATGGATGCGGTACCAGCGAGAGAGCAAAAAAAGACGGCCCGTGGTTCTCTGAAAAAATATGCAAATCCTGCACTACAGGAGTTAGAAAAAGAGGCGTGGGAGAAAGCTGTGGTGAAAAGATATGGTAATGCTTGACGCAAATATGATTTTACGCTATTTATTAAATGATAATGAGAAAATGGCTTTGGCGGCAGAGGAAGTCATAAAGAGCGAGAGGGTTCAGGTAAGTATTGAGATTATTGCAGAAGTTGTATATGTCCTAAAAGGGGTTTATAACGTTGGAAGAGAAGAAATAAAAGAAAGCATACTTGAATTTCTTTCAGAGGTTGGGACAGCAGAACCAGAAGTATTGAAAGTGGCGATAGAAACTTACGCAGAACATAATTTAGATTTTCCAGATTGCATATTGTATGCGTATAATAGAGTGAAGGGGTACGAAATAAGAACTTTTGATAAGAAGCTGCTTAAACTGTTGAAAGTAGCAGCCGTTTGATGAAAATGTTCAGGCTGATTTTATAGAATGTGAGGTTATACCATGAAAAATGATTTATTCTCCATCGGTCCGTTGACCATCCATGGGTATGGGCTGATGATAGCGTTGGGATTCCTGCTGTGCGTCGGCATGGCCATGTACCGTGCGAAACGTCATGACCTGGATCCGGAGGCCATTGTAGATATCGCCCTGCTTGGCATTATATCGGGCTTTCTGGGTGCAAAGCTTTTGTATATCATTGTAGAATTTAAGGCTTTTCTTGCCAATCCGCTAGGGGTGCTTGGATCCGAGGGCTTTGTTGTTTACGGCGGTGTCGCGGCAGGTGTGTTGGCGGGCCTGATTTATTGCCGCAGGAAAAAATTGGTGTTTTTGGAATACTTTGATTTGGCTGCTCCTGCAATCGCGTTGGCGCAGGGATTTGGACGGCTGGGATGTCTTCTGGCCGGCTGTTGCTATGGCAGAGAGACGGACGCCTGGTTCGGCATAACATTTCCACAAGGAGCTCTGGCACCGTCGGGAGTGAAGCTGATACCTACCCAGCTGATCTCCTCCGTGGGAGATTTTCTGATCGTACTGCTTTTGATCCTGTATCATAAGCGGGCGAAGCATACAGGAGATGTGGGGGCGGCTTATATGCTTTTGTATGGTGTCGGCAGATTCCTGGTGGAATTCCTTCGCTCTGACGAACGGGGAAGCATCGGATTCCTTTCCACCTCTCAGGTCATCTCCATTGTGGTTGTGGCAGGGGCATTCCTGCTGTTTTGGAGAAACCGGAAAAGGGAAGCGAATATATAAATACCAATGGAAAATTACTATTTACAGGCTGGCGGACAGCACAGCCGGCAGATAGTAATTTTTTGTATCATAGAAAAGTTCTCTGAACCCTGCTGTGATACAAAAAACATTTTGCAGGGATGCACACCATCAACAGGAAAAGAGGGATAGCATGGATGTGATACATACGACAGGACTTACAAAGTATTATGGCAGATCACGGGGAATCATTGATTTGAATCTGACGGTTTCCGAGGGGGAATTCTTCGGTTTTATCGGGCCGAACGGAGCGGGGAAAAGCACCACCATCCGCACGCTGCTGGGGCTGGTGAAAAGCACAAGCGGAAGTGCAATGGTGCTGGGAGAGGACATTGCCCGGGAAAAGACAAAGATTCTTGCCCAGATCGGTTATCTGCCGTCGGAGGCAATGTTCTATTCCGGAATGCGTGTCCGGGATATTCTGAAGCTGTCGGCCAATCTGCGGAAAAAGGATTGCAGCGCCAAGGCTCGGGAACTCTGTGAGCGGCTGCAGCTGGATACGGCCAGAAAGGTGGAAGAGCTGTCCTATGGAAACCGGAAGAAGGTTGCCATTGTCTGCGCGCTTCAGCATGAACCGCGGCTCTGTATCCTGGACGAACCCACAGGAGGCCTGGATCCTCTGATACAGCGGGAATTTTTTGCTATTTTGCGGGAGCGGAATAAGCGGGGGACGACGATCTTTCTGTCCTCCCATGTGCTGTCGGAGATTCAGCGCAACTGCACCAGAGCCGCGATCATCCGGGAGGGACGTATCATTGCCTGCGACAGTGTGGAGGCCTTGTCCCAGACCAGCGCGAAGCGAGTCACCATTCATGGAAAAGTAGATCTGTCCGGGCTTGCCGGAATCCGGGATCTGCAGGGAACCTGGCAGGGGAAACGAGTCGGAAGTCCAGACAGCCGGACCCCAGCGGAGAGCACTGGAGGTCTAAGCAGCTCGACACCGGAGGGAAGCGTCAGCTTCCTATACAGCGGAGATATCAATCGGTTGCTGCAGGTGCTGGCCGGGCAGCAGATCAAGGATCTGTCTATCTCGGAGCCAGATTTGGAGGAGATATTTATGCACTACTATGAGAAGGAGGGGAGCGCGGAATGACATTGGTAAGACATGAACTTCGACAGGGAAGGAATTCTCTGATCATCTGGACGGCCTGCATCGGTTTTCTGATGGCAGTCTGCGTATTTCTTTTCCCGGAAATGAAGGGAGAGATGGAGGAGGTCAACGATCTGTTCGCTTCCATGGGAAGCTTTACGGCGGCCTTCGGTATGGATCGATTGAGCTTCGGTACGCTGATCGGATTTTACGCCATAGAGTGTGGGAACATTCTTGGGCTTGGAGGAGCATTTTTTGCGGCGCTCTGCGGGATATCGGCTCTCTCCAAGGAGGAGAAGGAGCACACGGCGGAATTCCTGCTGACGCACCCCGTCCGCAGAAGCCGTGTTGTGACGGATAAGCTGCTGGCAGTATGGATCCAGATTGTGACAATGAATGTTCTGGTGCTTTGTATTTCCCTCATCTCCATTGCGGCTGTGGGAGAAACGATTCCCTGGAAGGAGCTTTTGCTGCTTCATCTGGCATATTTTCTGATGCAGCTGTCCCTAGCCGGCATTTGCTTTGGAATCTCGGCTTTTCTGCACCGAGGCAGCCTTGGAATCGGCCTTGGCATTGCAGCTGTTATGTACTTTTTCAATCTCATTGCCAACATTACAAAGCAGGCGGAGTTCTTGCGGTATTTGACGCCCTTTGGCTTTACGGAGGGCGCGGATATCATTGAGAATGGCTGTCTGGACGCAGGACTTGTGGTGCTGGGATTACTGTATGGTGCAGTCGGGATAGCAGCCGGCTATGTGAAATACTGCAGAAAAGACATTATGTAAAAAGGAAGGAACGCTCGTATGCTGATAAAGATCATAAGTTTCATCTTGGGAATTTTGAGTTTGCTGTATTTTGCGGCCTATGCTGTCTCTACAGGGCTGACCAACACCTTCACCTATTTCTGGCTTTTGCTGGGAATCGTGCTCCTTGTGATTGCCCTGTTCTATAAGACGCTGAAGCGGTTATTTAAAATGTTACCAAAATG
>CABQGZ010000507.1 GCA_902463835.1 uncultured Lachnospiraceae bacterium | reverse complement strand
ATGTCTGACAGAACAGACATGTGGGAATAGAACTTTTTTGGAAAAGAGGGTATGTGTATGAGCAGGACACTTTCAGTCACCTATAACGAACAGCCATGTTATGATATCTGCATGGAAAAGAGCTTTGACAGACTTCCGGAACTTTTACTTCAACTTGGGTATCAAAAAGAGCAGAAGGTCTGTATTATTACGGATTCAAATGTAGCGCCGCTCTACCAGCAGGAACTGGAGCAGCTTTTGAAAAATCATTTTTTCTTTGTCACTACCTATGTATTTTCTGCCGGAGAAGCCCACAAGAATACGGATACCGTGGGCGGTGCATATGAGCATCTGATCAAAAGCGGATTTGATCGAAAGGATCTGATCGTTGCCCTGGGCGGCGGTGTGGTGGGTGATCTTGCCGGATTTACGGCGGCCACTTATCTGCGTGGAATTGACTTTATTCAGGTTCCAACTACGCTTTTGTCCCAGGTGGACAGCAGTATTGGCGGAAAGACCGGAGTAGATTTCATGCAGTACAAAAATATGGTGGGCGCTTTCTACATGCCCAGGCTGGTGTACATGAATCTCTCTACCTTGCTGTCTCTGCCGGATCAACAGTATTTTTCCGGCATGGGGGAGATCCTAAAGCATGGACAGATCAAGTCCGACGGCTACTTCCAGCAGGTGTCCGGAGATTACGAGCGCATTGTGAAGCGCGACCTGGATGCGGTGGAGGAAATGGTCTATGGAAGCTGCCTGATCAAGCGGGATGTAGTGCAAAGAGATCCGAAAGAGCAGGGCGAGCGGGCATTGCTGAACTTCGGACATACCATTGGTCATGCGGTGGAGAAGCTTTCGAATTTTAGTCTTCTTCATGGGGAGTGTGTATCATTGGGAATGGTAAGCGCAGCTTATCTTTCCTGTCGTTATGGAACGTATGAGGAGGAATCCCGCAGGGAGCTGGAGCTGGCCCTTGCCCATTTTAAGCTTCCGGTTAGGCTCTTTGGACACTCCTTTACAGCGGAGGAGGTTCTTGCGGCCACGAAGCTGGATAAAAAGATGGAGTCAGGGAAAATCAAGTTTATTTTACTGGAAAAGCCTGGCAGCGCGTATATCACCAGGGTGCTTACGGATGGGCAGATATTGGAGGGGATCCGCTATCTTTTTGCAGGAACTTCTTCGGAAACCATGTAAAAAGAAATGCTGTTATGAGAACTATGTAAAAGAAATGCTGTTACGGGAATTACGTAATCACGCTATGGAGGGATCTATGAATCGGAAAGTATCAAATTATATCATTGCGGTGATGGGGGTAGCAGTTCTTGTTTTTTTGGATCAGATCACAAAGCTACTTGCTGTCGCACACCTAAGTCCGGAAAACAGCGGCAGAGACGTGATAGTGTGGGATGGCGTTTTTCGCCTGCGGTATCTTGAGAACCGTGGCGCTGCTTTTGGCATTATGCAGAATAAGACGGTTCTGCTTGGGATTACCACCTGTATCGTATTTCTGGCCATCTGCTGGTTATTTACCAGGATTCCGGCTGAAAAGCATTATCGCGCCCTGCAGTGTATCGCAGTGCTTATTATGGCTGGCGCCATCGGCAATTTTATTGACCGAATGCGGCTGGGATATGTGGTGGATTTCCTCTACTTTGAGCTAATCAATTTCCCGATTTTCAATGTGGCGGATATCTATGTGACATGCTCGGTGATCCTGTTTCTTGTGTTATTTTTGTTTTATTACAAGGAGGAGGATCTGGATCGCATTCTTTCTTTCCGGAAGAAGGAGAAAAAAGAGGATGACTTGTCCCGGAATTGAAATTACGAGAAAAATCAGGAGTTTGAAATAGGCCGGACATAGCAGAAAAATCAAGGATTCGAAGTGACCGGACAAGGAGAACGTATGGAGCAGTTTCAGGAATTTGAAGTGGGATTTGAGGAAGCGGAAGAGCGGCTGGATAAGTATCTGGCCGGAATCTACGAGCATCAGTCCCGCTCTTTTTTTCAAAAATTAATTAAGGATGGGCAGGTGCTGGTGAACGGTACTGCGCAGAAAGCCAGTTACCTGGTAAGCCCGGAGGACACCATCGCCGTGACGATTCCTGCGGCTCAGGAGGTGGAGATTCTGCCGGAGAACATACCCCTTGATATTCTGTATGAGGATGAGGATGTTCTGATCGTAAACAAGCCGAAGGGCATGGTTGTGCATCCTTCCGCGGGACATTTTACCGAGACGCTGGTGAACGCTGTTCTGTACCACTGCAAGGATAGTCTCTCCGGCATCAACGGGGAAATCCGGCCCGGCATTGTGCATCGGATCGATATGGATACCACCGGCGCCCTGATCGTGTGCAAAAATGACGCGGCTCACATAGCGATCGCCCAGCAGATCAAAGACCACACGGTCACCCGGCGGTACCGGGGAATCGTGAAGGGGTATGTGAAGGAGAATTCTGGTAGGATCGAGGGAGCCATCGGGCGTCATCCTGTGGATCGAAAAAAGATGGCCATCAACGAGAAAAATGGGAAGCCTGCCGTCACGCACTATCGGGTGCTGGAACGCTTTTCCAAGTACTCTTATCTGGAATTTGAGCTGGAGACAGGAAGAACCCACCAGATCCGTGTCCACATGGCTAGTATCGGTCATCCGCTGCTTGGGGATGCGCTGTACGGGAGCGGCAAGGATCCGTTCCATCTGCAGGGGCAGACGCTGCATGCCATGGTGATTGGGTTTGTGCATCCAAGTACCGGAGCATATATGGAGTTTGAGGCACCGCTGCCGGAGTATTTTCGGGAGCTGCTGGAGAAGCTGTGATTTTGGGTGCAAAGCTGTTTGTGACGTGATCAATTATCTTGCCATTTTTTAATAACTGTGATAAGCTGAAAATGGATTAAGAAAGAAGGAACGGAGCATATTGACTATGGCAAAAGTTTTCAATGTAAACGGAGCTTGTAAACCAGGTGTGCATTATATGATTGATCTTGGATCAAGACTGGCAGAAATCAAAGCAATGATCGATGCTGGTGAATATTTTACAATCAACAAGGCAAGACAATATGGAAAGACAACAATATTACGGGCGTTGGCGGATTACCTAAAAAATGACTATCTGGTTGTGAGCCTGGATTTTCAAAAAATGAGTTTTTCAGATTTTGAAAATGAGTCCGCTTTTGTGAATGGATTAGCACGTGAAATCAACAAGAGAATTCATCGGATGGATGATGTGCCAGATGAAATAAAAACAAAGCTTTTTGAATTGGAAAACGAAAAGCACCGGAATGCGAAAATGGCGGAGATATTTGATTATTTCAGCCGCTGGTGTGAGCAGTCGGAGAAACCGGTGGTTCTTATTATAGACGAAGTGGACACGGCAACAAATAATCAGGTATTTCTTGATTTCCTTGCACAACTGCGGGCAGACTATCTTGACCGTGATATAACACCTGCGTTCCAGTCTGTGATACTGGCAGGTTTGTATGATGTTCGAAATATGAAAAGAAAGATCCGCGATGATGGAGAACACAGATTTAATAGTCCGTGGAACATTGCTGCTGATTTTTTGGTGGAGATGAGCTTTTCGGTAAAGGACATTGCCGGGATGCTGGAAAAATACGAGGATGATTATCATACAGGCATGAAT
>CABQGZ010000506.1 GCA_902463835.1 uncultured Lachnospiraceae bacterium | reverse complement strand
ACCATTTGTTTCAGTACCAGCAGAACCGACAAGAGAGCCATCAATATCAAATGTGTGTCCGCCGAGATCAATGACAACATCCTGACCTTTAATTGTCTTGACACCATTGCCAGCCATATCCTGATTCAATGCAATAATTGTTTGCTCTCCAGTCTTTGCAGCAGCAACAGCCGCGTCTAAAGTCTGATAAGCGACACCATTAACAATAATAGGAGATATATTTTCCTCTCCAGCAAAGCCCGGATCGATCACGACGTTGAAGTCGGCGGTGGAGGTGAGGAGGTTGCCGTAGATGTTGGTGCGGTAGTTGCGTTTGGCTGGTGCGGACGGAACCTTTACGGTTACATCTTTACCGTCAACTTTGAGAGCGGCTTCCACATCATATACGGTTCCGTCAACTGGTGCGAAGACATAGTTGACAGCCAGGTATTTGTAGGTATCCGTGCTACCGGTTACAGAGAAATTGCCTTCCGGAATTGCTGCGGATGCGAATTGCACGTCTGCAGATGCGGAGAACCCGTCGGTAAGAGGAGAGAATACCGTCGGAACGCCCTTCACTGTCACTGCTGATGTAGCTTCAGTAAAATTCACATTAACCTCAGTATTACCGGCTTTGAGGACAGCGGCCGTAGCAATATTGATCTGAGCGAAAGGACGCTTAAGAGTTACGGTCTTGGTAATTGGGCCATTTATCGTTAGAGCCTTCTCGACAGCATAGAACGCATCGAAATTCTCATCATTGGACTTCTTGCCTTCATAATCAGCGGTGATTTTCTTCAGTCCTTCAGCACCATCGATGGTATAGTAACCAGCTTCAACTGTCTGAGCCCAGAAGATGAAGTTATAGGTTTGATCCTTGATAAGCTGGAAACTTACCGTGGTCTTGCCTGATGCAAGATCCTTATTCTGAACGCCAAGTCCTTCGATCACTTTGCCGTCGGCATCGAATACCTGATAATAGAGTTGTGTTGCAGTCATACCATCTCCGATGGCCTTGGTAGCAATCTCCGGTGTAGAAACTTCAAAAGTCACATTAGATGGACCTGCGAGTTGTTCACTCTCTTTCGCGCAACCGACTGCCAATAATGCCAATGCAGCAGCTGCCAAATATTTCAATGTTTTCATATCAGTTTAGTATTAATTTGTCTTAAATTTCAACTCCATTTACTACTATGTTAGCGCTATTGTAAACAGGGCCCTTACCGCTTTCAAGATTTGAGGCAGCATCATAATTGAATGTAACGCCGAGTCCTTCGCCCTGATTGGCATACGAATAGACGGACGGGAAGAGAGAAGCATTCACTCCCTCGCACGCGACTGTCGTATTCTTGAGAGTCACATTCGTAGGATATTGGTATGCTGACGGTGCATGGTTGCCAAGAACCATGGCAGCAATAGTAATACTATTTCCTGAGCCCCATGTAGCACCCATCCAATTATAATTGGCAGCAACGTCAGCAGCATCGGAATCCACATAATCAAGAACTATCTTGCAGTCAGTAAAGGTAGCAGTTCCGCCACGGACAACGGTACCATGCCACTTTCCATTCATCGTGGACTTCGTAACAGTAAGATTACAAGGGATATTCACAAGTATAGGCTCCCCTGCAGTTATCTCGCAATTGTCCACAACGATTGTCACATTCTGATTAGGATTGCTTGCATTCGTCGTAATACCATAATATTTGGCATTTATCTTCGAATTCTTTACAATCAATGTTGCAGTATTCTGAACAAGAATCGGAGAATCTTCTGCAGAAGTTAATGTCACATTATCCAATTCCATTTTACTCTTGCCAGCAGGATAAAGTGAATTTGTCCCCGCACACTCGATTGTTCCGTTCTTGAATGTGATTGAACCTGCTTCATCTGCATTTTCGCCATTTGTAGATGTCCAAAATCCCGACTTCAGCACCAACGTATTGTCAGCAAGGTCAATGTTCACTTCCTTATCCGAAACAATAGTAGTTGAAAGCAATGTCAATGGCGCAGTCAATACGATTGTCTCACCAGACGCTGCGTTTCCAATCGCTGCATCAAACTCCTCCTGAGTCGAAACTATTGCTGTCAAATAATGAATGCTAGCTTCTCCCGTGTTGTCAGAAACTGTTGCCTCAGCTGATTTCTCGCCGACATATGGATTTGCATCATATTGAGCATCAGACGTATATTCCTTATAATTATGAGACTTATCTACCGTGATCGTAACTGTTCCTTTAAGGGCATTGCCCGTAATCTTAGATTTCTTATTAGCATAACCTACGATACCGCCAAGGTCGCGATAACCCTGGATGGCAGCATTTTCTACGATACAGCCAGTAACTTCTGCACTTACAATATAACCGGCTATACCACCGACTTTATCTCCATTATCCCACTTTGCTCCAAGAAGTTCAGGAGTGGATGTTACGGTCGCATTGGAAACCTTACAATTCTGGATTGTCGATTCACCTTCGGAATAGCCGCAGATGACACCAGCATAATGATTACTCTTCACTACAGCATTCTCAATCGTCAAATCTTTGATAGTAGCACTTACAAGAGAGCCGAACAAACCAGCCGTAGAATAATTTGGAGTATTATCGGATGCATTCAAATCATGAATCGTTTTTCCGTTTCCGTCAAATGTTCCATAAAAAGCAACCGATGGAACACTTACGACAGTTCCGATTGGAGTCCAAGACTTTCCTCCAAGATAAATATCATCTACAAGTTTAACTGTTTTTCCAGAGAAAGTCGTTGCTCCTGTATTAACCTGCTGGGACACCCATGCAAGCTGTGCGGCATTTTTGATTTCATAAACTCCGTCAACCTCAGTAACAGCATCTGCTGAACCATCCCACATTTTCATATTCTCTTCTCCAGCAAAGCCCGGATCGATCTCTACGTTGAAGTCGGCGGTGGATGTGAGGAGGTTGCCGTAGATGTTGGTGCGGTAGTTGCGTTTGGCTGGTGCGGACGGAACCTTTACGGTTACACCTTTACCGTCGACATTGAAAGCAGCTTCCACATCATATACGGTTCCATCAACTGGTGCGAAAACATAGTTGACAGCCAGGTATTTATAGGTATCCGTGCTGCCGGTTACAGAGAAATTGCCTTCCGGAATTGATGCGGATGCGAATTGCGCGTCTACAGATGCGGAGAACTCGTCGGTAAGAGGAGAAAATACCGTCGGAACACCCTTCACTGTCACTGCTGATGTAGCTCCAGCAAAATTCACATTAACTTTAGTATCACCGGCTTTGAGAACATCGGTCGTAGCAATATTGATCTGAGCGAAAGGACGCTTAAGAGTTACGGTCTTGGTAATTGGGCCGTTTATCGTTAGAGCCTTTTCGACAGCAAAGAACGCATCGAAGTTCTCGTCATTGGACTTCTTGCCTTCATAATCAGCAGTAATTTTCTTCAGGCCTTCAGTTCCATCGATGGTGTAGTAACCATTCTCTGGAGTCTGAGCCCAGAAGATAAAGTTATATTTCTGGTCTTTGACAAGTTGGAAACTTACTGTGGTCTTGAGAGAAGACAGCGTCTTATTCTGAACCGGAAGTCCAGCAATAGGATTTCCATCAGCATCAAAGACCTGATAATAAAGTTTTTTGGCTGTCGTACCGTCACCGATTGC
>CABQGZ010000505.1 GCA_902463835.1 uncultured Lachnospiraceae bacterium | reverse complement strand
CTCTAAGCTTCCGAGTCCTCCAACGACTGCTGCGATAAATGATTTATTGGTCATGTTTGCTGCCAGTGCAGGATATGCCTGATATTTGGTAGCTGTCATGACACCTGCCATTCCTGCCATTGCTCCAGCCAGAACGAACACAATAGTCAGCAGTTGCTGAACATTGACGCCCATAAGAGATGCGGAATCCAAGTCATGGGAAGCAGCTCGAATTGCCAGTCCCAGTCTTGTCTTGTTAATTATCATCTGTACGCCAAAAAGCATAGCCAGACAAATCAAGACAATCACAATATCAATCGCACTAACATACGCATCCAGAATACGAACGCTTTTTCCGCCGAAGTCGGTTGGGATAACCTTAAAACGGCTACTGAAAACAAGTATGATAGCATTTGTGCCGATCGTAGAAATGCCAAGCCCAATAATCGTAAGCGACGAACGGGCAGAATTTTTAATGAGAAGGGGTTTGTAAGATGTTATCTCGATAATAAGCGCCACCGCTGCGCCCGCGATCACACCAGCGAACATGCCAAGATAGAAGTTAGACGTTAGGCGTGTCATAGCGAGGTACATTGCATAGGAGCCAAATGTAACCGCAACGCTGTGCGCAAAATTTGTGAACATCAGCAAGCTGTATATCAGGGCATATCCCACCGACATTAACGCGTATATACCCCCGATGGCTAAGGCGTTAATAATCTGTTGAAAAAATATTGCCATGTGTTTTCCCTCATTTTTAAGAGCAACAGCAGTGCAAGAGCACTGCTGTTGCACGGTTTAGTATTGTTCTCCTCTGAAATTAGCCAAACGTGACGTCGTAGGTATCGACCAAAACGAAATTCTGATTTTCTATTTTGAAAATGCCAATGGGTCTTCTTACGTTGTGAGTCTCTGGGTCAATCGAAATCGTTGCGGTCAGGCAATCAATATCCTGGGAATACTTTTCAATCGCATCTCGAATGCCAGCTCCAGTGATCTCGCCGGTGTCCTTCATAGCATGCTCGATCGCATTCCAAAGAATCGTGCAAGCGTCCATCACGCAGTAGGCATCTGTTCCCACTGCAACGCCCGGATGCACACCCCATCGCGTCTCGAACTCTTTGTTGAAGTCGTCAAATTTTGCATCATTAAAATCGATATCACTCGGGAAATAGGAGCCTTCAAGGTTGTCACCCGCCACTTGGAACACATCGAGCATCATCCAGTTGCGATCTCCGATAAGCTGTGTATCAAGACCGATTTCCTTGATTTGGTTTGCAATAAGACCAAGCTCTGTGTACTTTGCAGCGTTGTAAAGCATATCGAAGTCCCCCGCTCCCTTGAGCTTGGAAAGCTGAGCTCTAAAGTCCACATCGCCCGTCTTATACGCCTCTACCTCCGTGACCTTGCCACCCTTCGACTCAAATCCTTTCGTGAAATATGTAACTCCGTCAGCGCCAGAGGAATTGGTAATATCATAGAAAATGGCCGCTTTCCTATACCCCAAAACATCCGCCGAGTATCTGCCAATCAGCTCTGTGCACTGAGATGCCGTGGTGTTCACCCGGAACATATATGGTCTGGTGTTGCCCTGTTCGTCGTGAGTAACCAGCTCAGCGCCGATCGCATAAGCAATGCAGGGAACTTCAAATTCTTCGAGAACCGCGTTAATAGAAATCAAGCCTGCGGTGCTGGACGCAGTGAGAATCGCAACGCAGCCATCATCAAGGATGGCCTTGCGTGCGCAGTTTACCGCTTCGATTCCCTCCGCCCGGTCATCATAACACTTTAGTTCAATCTGACGACCTGCGACACCACCAGCCTCGTTGATCTGCTCAACGGCCATCTTTGCCGCGCTGTAACTGACATAGCCATAAATCTCGTCAAGGCCCGTCATGGAACCGATAAATGCAATAGGAATGGGAGATGTATTGTCTCCGCTGGTTGAGACACTGCTGTCCCCATTCACGTCCGGCTGCTTTGTTTGCGAGCATGCAGCCAAAGAGAGCACAAGTGCAAGGATTAGTAGGATGGATGTTAGCTTCTTCATTCTTTTTCCCTCTTTCAAAAAATCTTATTTTTTCCGGCATCTATGCCGGATCAAAACAACCGTAACGATTGATGTGCTTCCGTTTGCCTTTCCCGATACCGCATAGATATTTTTATATCTCCATGAGGTCATTTGAAAACGTAAATAATCTAACGATATATATCAAATCGATAAGGATCAAAGGTCTTGTTCGCAATCCCCTTCATGGAAATAGGCACCTGAAACATCTTTGTGAGCATATCCCATTTCCCCTTTACCGTGCCGCACTTTGCCTCCAAATATTCCCGAACTACTTCGCAAGAATAATCATGGCTTGTAAAATGCCCCGCATCCTCAGATAACTGCTCAAAGTCGGCACTGTTCATAGCCGAATCTACAAAGGAATATTTCTTAAGGAAGCTCGTAGCTTCTTCCCGTGTCCAAATGCCGTCCCAAACATTCCGCTGTGCCTCAAGCTTTCCAAAGCCAGACAACCGCAAATATTCATTCCAGACCGGAAGACATTCTGAAATGCCCGTATCCATTCCCGCCGTATTCAATATCTCTTTTTCAAAATCAGTATATTTCTCCACCGTGTCCAGTGTAAGGTGGATTCCCATTCTTGCCGCACCTTCAATAAACGCACCGGACGGCGAATACTGGGGATTTAAGCCCAGTTCTGGGAAGCAATTGTCTACCATTGCCATGCACCGGAATGCCAAAAATGTTAGGTGCCCCGGATTTGTCTCATGGCATGCAACACTGATTAGGAGCGCAAGGTCATAGGGATAATCAAGCCCCGTGGTTCTCTCCCAGTCAAACCGATCATAATCCCATCCAAAAAGCACCTGACGGAAATCTGTGCCGTGAAGCTCTCTATAACGAAGCCTCGGCATGTTCTCGTCTCTCATTCCCATATTTTTTACAGCACTGTCATGGAAAAATTTTACTGCCATGTTCATTGATGCAGGTAACCCCTCACGAGGGATAATTGTTTTTGCTCTGAATGCAGCAATTCTGTCGGGAATAGACCCACCAAAAGGAAGTACATTGCTCAAATCTGAAATTATATTGTCAAACTTTGCGACATCAAATTTGGGGGAAACAAGGCCAAAGCACTTCTCCGTCATCTCGTCGTACGGCATTTTCTCACCGAGAAGAACCCTTGTACGCATTACCAAATTCTCCGTATGCTCGATGAGATAATCGTTTCGCATCTCTTCTTCGGCACCAACGGTCGCTCGATATGATTTCAAGCATTCGAGCAGCCTCTCTGCCTCGACGAGGATGTTGTTAAGTGATCTGGCCGGATACTCCGGCACAGGGGTACCCGGAGCGAATTTATACTCATGACTGAAGTTCAAAGAGTCTCTTTTCCAAAACGGTCTGTCCACGAAGAAATACACATCGTCCAAATCATAACGCTGTTTCACCATGGTCAGTTCAACATACTCTTTTGCTAAATAATCAAGTGGTGTCATTTTCTCCTCCTCACCAAGTTTGATAAAATTTAATGTACAAGGGCGGTAATCTCTCCGTAAGTTCTATGTCACGTCTCCGCGTTCCGTATTACGGAATTATATCTTGTAATACGGAATATCCTGCGGATATAATATAC
>CABQGZ010000504.1 GCA_902463835.1 uncultured Lachnospiraceae bacterium | reverse complement strand
GGTACACTCCGTGCTGGATGATATCCCGGGCATCGGCCCTGCAAGACGCAAAGCGCTGATGAAGGAATTCCAGTCTTTGGATGATATCAAAGCTGCCACGGTGGAACAGCTTAGGGAGATTCCTTCCATGAATGACAGAGCTGCCGAAGAGGTGTATCGTTTTTTTCACAAGGATTCCGCCCCTTGAAGAGAGGGGGAGATTATGATACAATGGAAAAAATCAGTCCAGTGACAAAGGAGAGATATTATGAGAGGTGTCAATGTTAGTAAGATTGTAGATAAAATGAAATTAAAGGTGTTCAATCCCCAGGTGGAGTTGAAAAATAAGAAGATCACCTTGTCAGATGTGAATCGGCCGGCGCTGCAGCTGTCCGGTTATTTCGCGCATTTTGAACGGCACCGTGTTCAGGTGATCGGGACGGTGGAATATACGTATCTGCAGAATATGGATGCGGAGAAAAAACAGAAGGTTTATGAGGAGTTTTTCTCCTATGACATTCCCTGTGTGATCTTCTGCCGGGAGTTTCAGCCGGATGAAGCCCTGGTGGAGATTGCGACGAAGAGCGGGATTCCTGTGCTTGGAACCGTGGAGGCAACCTCGAATTTTATGGCGGAGCTGATCTATATCCTGAACGGCGAGCTTGCGCCCTGTATCTCCATCCACGGGGTGCTGGTGGATGTGTACGGAGAAGGACTTCTGATCATGGGAGAGAGCGGTATCGGCAAGAGCGAGGCTGCCCTGGAGCTGATCCGGAGAGGTCACCGTCTGGTGACAGACGATGTGGTGGAGATACGCAAGATCAACGACCACACCTTAGTGGGAACCTCGCCGGATATCACACGATATTTTATCGAGCTTCGCGGCGTGGGCATTGTGGATGTGAAGAACCTGTTCGGTGTGGAGTGTGTGAAGGAGAAGCAGAGCATCGATCTGGTGATTAAGCTGGAGGACTGGCGGAAGGATAACGATTACGACCGCCTTGGTCTGGAAGAGGAGTATACGGAGATTCTGGGGAACAAAGTGGTATGCCACTCCCTGCCCATTCGGCCGGGACGAAATCTGGCAGTCATCTGTGAGACCGCGGCTGTCAACCACCGCCAGAAGAAGATGGGATATAACGCCGCCCAGGAGCTGTACCGCCGTGTACAGGCGAACCTCCAAAAGCGGAATGATGAGGAAGAATGATAAGAAAAAAGGAGACAACATGGAAAAGAAAAATGCCTGGGAGAAATACCAGGGAGCAAAAAGGCAGGAAGTATTTGAATTTGGTGAAGAATACCGGAGATTTCTCTCCGACTGCAAGACAGAGCGGGAATGTGTCAGCGAATTAAAGGCCCAGGCGGAAGCGGCCGGCTTTCGGGATTTGAGTGAGATAGTGAAAGAGGGAAGAACCATTGCCTGCGGCGATAAACTGTATGCCGACAATATGGGCAAGGGTCTTGCGCTGTTCACAATCGGCCAGGAGCCGCTGGAGAAGGGAATGAATATCCTTGGCGCTCACATTGATTCCCCGAGGCTGGATCTGAAACAGAATCCGCTGTACGAGGACACAGAGCTGGCGCTTCTAGACACGCACTATTACGGCGGTGTCAAGAAATATCAGTGGGTAGCCCTTCCGCTGGCTCTGCACGGCGTTATTGTCAAGAAGGACGGTACCATGGTGACCGTGAATGTAGGGGAGAAGGAGGAAGATCCGGTATTCGGTGTCAGTGATCTTTTGATCCATCTGTCCGGAGAACAGATGGAGAAGAAGGCTGCAAAGGTGATCGAGGGGGAAAATCTGGATGTGCTGGTGGGCAGCATTCCCCAATTTGTTGAGGAGGACAAGGAAAAGGCAAAGGATACCGTAAAGGCGAATATCTTAACTCTTTTGGCCGAACAGTATCAGATAGAGGAGGATGACTTCCTCTCCGCGGAGATTGAGGTTGTGCCTGCCGGAAAAGCAAGAGATTATGGATTTGACCGCAGTATGATCATGGGTTATGGCCATGACGACAGAGTCTGCGCATATCCTTCCTTCAAGGCCGTCCTGGAGGCGGGGGTCTGCGAGAAGACCAGCGTATGTCTTCTGGTGGATAAGGAGGAGATTGGCAGCGTGGGAGCTACCGGTATGCAGTCTAAATTTTTTGAATATATGGTGGTGGAGATCATGGAAGCCATGGGACAGTTCTCCCAGGTGGCTTTCAACCGGGCGATGGCCAATTCCAGAGTTCTCTCCTCGGATGTGAGCGCAGCCTTTGATCCCCTGTTTCCGGCAGTCATGGAGAAGAAGAACTCTGCATATTTTGGTAAGGGGCTGGTGTTCAACAAGTTTACGGGCTCCCGGGGAAAAGGCGGTTCCAACGACGCCAATCCGGAATATATCGCTCAGCTTCGGAGGATCATGGACGATAATGACGTGTCCTTCCAGACGGCGGAGCTTGGCAAGGTGGATGTTGGCGGCGGCGGAACAATCGCGTATATCCTGGCCAACTATGGCATGCAGGTCATTGACAGCGGGGTGGCGGTGCTGAACATGCATGCGCCCTGGGAGATCATCAGTAAGGTGGATCTGTATGAGGCAAAGCGGGGATATGTGGCCTTTCTGCGGGAGGCGTAAGAATTGCTGTTTGCGGGCAAGGTTGCAGATACCTGCAGACATACAGAAAGGTTGAGGATAGAAGAATGGCATTCCAGGATAAGATATTAGAGATTTTAACAGAGGAGCAGATATTGCTTAAGGAGCCTATGAGCCGCCATACCACTTTCCGGGTGGGTGGGCCTGCGGATTACTATCTGATGCCTGCCAAGGAGCAGATTGGGGGCGTGCTGCAGATCTGCCGGGAGGAGGGGGTGCCGGTTCAGGTGATCGGGAACGGCAGCAATCTTCTGGTGGGAGACAGGGGAATCCGGGGAGCTGTGGTGGAGATCGGCTCCCGGTTTTCTGAGGTGTCGGTGGAAGGGACGATGCTGTATGCCCAGGGAGGCGTGAGCCTGGCCAGAGCCGCCCAGGAGGCGGCGAGAGCGGGGCTTGGCGGATTGGAGTTTGCCTCCGGTATTCCGGGGAGCGTGGGTGGAGCGGTGGTTATGAATGCCGGGGCCTACGGCGGGGAAATGAAGGATGTGCTGGCGTGGGCACTGGTTCTGGATGGCAATCTTGCAGTCCGAAAGCTGTCTTTGGAGGAATTGGAGCTTTCTTATCGGCACAGCGTGATCCCGGATATGGGGGGAACCGTGCTGAAAGCGGCTTTCCAGCTGGAGCCAGAGGAGGAGGATCTGATACGAGCCAGGATGGAACTGCTTCGGAATCAGCGCACCCAGAAGCAGCCACTGGAATACGCCAGTGCAGGCAGCACCTTTAAGCGGCCACAGGGATATTTTGCTGGGAAGCTTATTATGGATGCTGGGATGCGGGGATACCGGGTGGGAGATGCCCAGGTGTCGGAGAAGCATTGCGGATTTGTAATCAACCGGGGGCAGGCTACGGCAGCGGAGATTTTACAGCTGATTGAGGATGTCCGCAGGGCTGTGAAGGAACAGTTTGGCGTGGAGCTGGAGCCCGAAGTACGAATGATTGGAGAATTTTAACCATGCGGTTTGTGATTTTGACCGGAATGTCCGGGGCAGGAAAAAGCACGGCTTTGAAGAT
>CABQGZ010000503.1 GCA_902463835.1 uncultured Lachnospiraceae bacterium | reverse complement strand
ATATTGTCATAAAAAAGTCATTGCCGTGTCACCTGGGGTGGCTAATATGGTACGAAACAAGGCTGTAATCATGGCAGAAAGCAGCCAAATGGAATTCTTAGCAGAAAGGAAAAAACAGATACGACACATCGTTTGAGAAAGGAAGCAGATCATGAAAAGGTACAAAATTGCAGTTATTTTCGGAGGAAATTCCACGGAATATCCCGTTTCTTTACAGTCAGCCAGCGCCATTTTAGAGAATCTGGATCAGGAAAAATATGAGATCATCCCCATTGGAATCACAAGACAGGGGGACTGGTACCGGTACTATGGCACTTTTGACGGGATTGCGGCGGACGCCTGGCAGGAGGACGGCGCGATCACCCCGGTGGTAGTCTCACAGAATCCCTCCGTAGGCGGAATCATCGAACTGGGAGAAAATGGGAACAAGATCACAAAACTTGATTTTGCCTTTCCGGTGCTCCACGGGAAAAACGGGGAGGACGGCACAGTTCAGGGGGTATTTGAACTGGCGGGCATCCCTGTCATCGGCTGTAATACCCTTTCTTCCGCCCTGTGCATGGACAAGGACCGAGCCCACAAGCTGGTGGAGCTTGCGGGAATTGCAGCCCCAAAGGCGGTAGTGCTGAATGAAACAAACCGGGGTGAGGCGGCAAGCCTCTGCCGGGAGCTGTCCTGGCCGCTGTTCGTAAAGCCGGTGCGGGCAGGCTCCTCCTTCGGCATCACAAAGATCTATGAGGAAGCGGAATTAAAACCCGCGGTGGATCTGGCCTTCCAACACGACACGGAGGTGATCATAGAGGAGAATATCGAAGGCTTCGAGGTGGGATGCGCCGTTCTCGGCACAGATCAGCTGCTGGTAGGCCGGGTAGACGAGATTGAACTGACTGACGGCTTCTTTGACTACACAGAAAAATATACCCTGAAGACCTCAAAGATCCATATGCCCGCGAGAATCGACAATACTTGTGAAAAAGAGATTCAGGAGACGGCAAAGCGGATTTACCGGGCTCTTGGCTGTACCGGCTTTGCCCGGGTGGACATGTTCCTTACACCGGAGGGCAGAATTGTATTCAATGAGGTGAACACCATTCCCGGCTTTACCTCCCACAGCCGCTACCCCAATATGATGAAAGGCATCGGCCTGTCCTTCGGGGAGATTCTGGACAAGCTGATAGGTCTCTATCTGTGAGACGTCTCACCATAGTCAACAAAATCAGAATGCGTTATCGTACTCTTTGGAGGTAATCTGATGAATAAAAGAGCGTATACCGGGCTGGACTATTTTCGCGTGGTGGCAGCATTCCTTGTCATTGCGATCCATACCTCCCCACTTGCATCCTACAATGAAATGGCGGACATGATACTGACGCGTATTCTTGCGCGGACTGCGGTGCCGTTTTTCTTTCTGACATCGGGATTTTTCCTGATCTCCCAGTATCAGTGCAAGGCAGATCAGCTGTGGGCTTTTGTAAAAAAGACGGCGGTCATCTACGGCATCTCCATGGTGCTGTATCTTCCGTTAAATATCTACAATGGATATTTCAAAGAGGAGTATCTGCTGCCTAATATCATAAAGGACATTGTTTTTGACGGAACCATGTATCATCTCTGGTATCTGCCGGCCGCCATCCTGGGAGCGGTCATAGCCTGGTACCTGGTGAAGAAGGCGGGGATGAAGCGGGCGTTGATCGTGACGGCTGTTCTGTACCTGCTTGGCATGCTGGGGGACAGCTATTACGGGCTCACAGAGCAGGTACCGTTTTTAAAAAATGTATACGGGCACTTGTTTGAGATTTCGGACTATACCAGAAATGGAATCTTTTTCGCCCCGGTATTCTTTGTTCTGGGCGGACTGCTGGCGGATCGGCAGAAGCTGGATTTTACTTCCGGAAATGTTGAAAATATAGAAGCTAATGGCAGCTTAAATTCTGCTTTCTGTAGTAAAAAAAGACGGAGGAAGCATCGTTTATTATCACAAGAGATGTCAGTAGAGATAGGACTGGCGATATCGCTTCTACTGTTGTTGGCAGAGGGAATCCTGCTGCACACCAACCAGATCGTGCGTCACGACAGCATGTATCTGATGCTTCTGCCGGTGATGTTCTTCCTGTTCCTGCTGTTGCTTGAGTGGAGAGGGCGGCGGAATAAGAGGCTGCGCTCCCTGGCGCTGGCAATCTATATCATTCATCCCATGATGATTGTGGCGGTGCGGATGGCGGCGAAGCTTTTGCACCAGCAGAAGCTTCTGGTGGAGAACAGCCTGGTACACTTTGTGCTGGTGGCAGCGCTGTCTCTTGCGGTATCCATGGCGTGGCTGTGGATCCATCCCTATATCCGAAATATATGGAGAGCGCGGGGAGGAAATTATTGTGGAACCCAGATTTGTGCGGAAGGAAGGGATGTCAGAGAAAAATGTCACACCAGTGGTGCGGGCCGCCGAGACCGAGCCTGGGTGGAGATCTCCTGGGAGAATCTTCGGCACAATGTCCGGGTTCTTCGGAAAGCTATGCCGGCGGGCTGTGAGCTCATGGCGGTGGTAAAAGCGGACGCGTACGGCCATAACGCCTTCGCGGTGTCGGCTTTTCTGAATAAGCTGGGGGTCAGGGCTTTTGCAGTGGCCACCATTGACGAGGGAATCTATCTTCGAAAATGCGGTATCCAGGGCGAGATACTGATCATGGGTTATACGGATCCTGCAAGGGCAAGGGAGCTTCACAAATACCGTCTGACCCAGAGCCTGGTAGGCTATGACTACGCGCTCGCCTTAAGCCGTCAGGGCTATCAGATAAAATCCCACATCAAGGTGGATACGGGAATGCACCGGCTTGGCTTCGATGCGTCGGATGTGAATGGAATCGGAGAGATCTGCGGGGACAGCCGTCTTGGGGTCTGCGGGATTTATTCCCACCTGTGTGTGGCGGACAGCCAGAAGCCGGAGGATGTATCCTTTACTTACACTCAGATCGACCGCTTCTATGAGCTTATCGACCAGCTTGCGGAGGTGGGGATTCGGCTGCCAAAGGTTCATATCCAGAGCAGCTATGGCTTCTTGAATTACCCGGAGCTAAGGAGCAGCTACATTCGGGCAGGGGTAGCCCTTTATGGCGTGAAAAGCTCTCCGGGGGACGAGACGAAGCTGAAGCTGGATCTGAGACCTGTGCTGTCACTAAAATCCCGGATTGTATTGATCAAGGAAGTAAAAGAAGGAGAGACGGCAGGCTATGGCCGTGCGTTTCTGGCGAAGCGGGACAGTCGGATCGCCATTGTCTCTATCGGTTATGGGGACGGCGTTCCCAGAAGTCTGTCCTGCGGAAATGGCAGCGTACTGATCGGCGGCCGTCCGGCAGCCATTGCGGGCAGAGTCTGCATGGATGTGCTTCTGGCGGATGTGACGGATATTCCGGAGGCGGCGGTTGGCGATGTGGTGACCGTGATCGGCCAGGACCAGGGGCTGGAGCTTCCCGCCCCGGTGGTGGCTGGCTCTTCCGGAAGCATCTCCAACGAGCTGCTCTGCCGGATTGGGGAGCGTGTGAAAGGGCTGTAGCGTTGGCTACAGCCCTTTTCGAACATAGAAAATATTCTACAACAACTATTCGGCCCATTTGTACCGTAATTTATAATCACTAAAGC
>CABQGZ010000502.1 GCA_902463835.1 uncultured Lachnospiraceae bacterium | reverse complement strand
GCTATTCCAGTTTGGGGGGAGGATGCGCCTTCAAGGGCCTGCGGTCTTGCAGGAAGAAATGGGGCGGCAGTTGAGTCTCCTTGCGGACAGAACCAAAGACTGAGTAGTGAATGGGATTAAAATTATATCATTTCGTAATAGGGAGATGATTATGTGCTCACAGGAAAAATGAATGAGGTATCGAAGGCGATAGAGGATACAATCATTGAAGTATTTCCGACGCAATATCTAATAAAATTGCTTTCTAGTAGAATTACATTACAGGATCTTACAAATCAGATTTTGGTGGAATGCTGTAAGTATGCCTATGACCAGACGCAGGAGAAGCACTCTTTAGATTATTATTTGGGCGGTGCGGTGCATGCTGAAGACAGTGAGAGGATGATGCACCAACGTACTATAGACTATATTCGAGATAAAAAAACTATATACTATCAGATACTTGGATGTGATGCTAAACACCTGGTTCCGGAGAAGATGCAATCCATTAAAGCGAAACTGGAAGGCCATAAGTTTACGGACTTCCAATTCTGGGAGATTTGTAACGTTCACGATATGCAGTTGGTCAAAGCCATCATTGAAAAAAGAATAGGAAAGCCGAACTTTTCGACAGATAAAATTGAAGCATATGCAAAGGAATATAATAACTTTCTTGTGGAGCGCCAGAAGGACTGGGAAGTGAAGAGAAGTAACCCCTTATTTGATTTTTTGGCATTCTTTACATTGGAATGGAAATACTCTTTTGAATTTATTTATGAGTTAGCGGCTGAGATGGCTAATGCCAATATTAAGAATATACCTGATATGAGGCAGCGCATCGCTCTTTTTGCGGGACAGTTTACGTTGGTTTCAGATTTGATAATCACCAATCCTAAGATTATGCCAACGCCAATAACTACAGAAAATCGCGTGATTCTTGTTAGAAGAAAATTCTTGCCTGATGTCATTGAAAGTGACACGGAGGAATTTGAAAAAATAAGATATCTATTTATGCAGGCACAGGTAGTAGTTGCATCTATGCTTTTACGAATGACCCTAGGTGGTGTCCATTTAAGGGCGTGGTTTGTTGCTCATACAGATGAATCGGATTGGCTGAGTGTATTTCAAGAGTATAATATCTTCCAAGTATTTAACAGTGAGAAGATATGGGATAAAAAAGTATCCCGGAGGTTAAAAGATATTTATAATGCTGTTTCGATGGATTATAAAAATCCCGTAATTCGTTCTTAGAAACGTGAAGCTGAATTCAGTATACTGGCCTTAGATTAAAAAGGAGGTCAGTACGATGACACAAAACAATTTACCTACCCAGATGGAGCCACGCTCCTCCCGTAACAATGATTTCATAAGCGATAACGTCCTTATTGAAATCATACACGCATTCAAGGATATTCTGATAGAATACATAGACAAGCGGTATTCTAATCCGTAAATTCAAAGGTCCGCCCACACTGTACCACAAGGATTTGTGTGGGCGGGCTTTTTCATCGATCATTTTCATTAATCATATGGGTAATGAAAGTAGCGCTATAATCCCCTTGCTTTTTCGCCAGATCGAAGGTACAATATAAATGCAAAAACACGATTTACTAAATCACGATTAGATAAGGAGGACGCTTATGTTTATTGGTCGAGAAGCAGAACTCAAATTTTTAGAGGATAAATATCAGGATGGCCGGGGGCAGCTGATCGTGCTGTATGGCCGGCGGCGTGTGGGCAAGACGGAAACCCTGCGGGAATTCTGCAAGGGCAAGCCCCATGTGTTTTACTCCTGCACCCAGAGTACCGACAAGGTGCAGCTGGTCAAGTTCTCCCAGCTGATGCTGAAAGAGGACATCCCTGCCCGTGACTACATTACGGAGTTTGCAGATTGGGAAAAGGCCTTCCATGCGATCCTGGATCTTCCCTATGGGGACAGCAAAAAGCTTATCGTCATCGACGAGTTCCCCTATATGTGCAAGGGTAATGACAGCATCCCCTCTATCCTGCAGAACCTGTGGGATTCGGAGCTGAAGGACGCCAATGTAATGGTGATCCTCTGCGGCAGCGCCATGAGCTTCATTGAGAATGAATTACTGGCAGAAAAGAACCCATTGTATGGTCGTGCTACCGGAATTTATAAAATGGAAGCGATGGGCTTTTATGATGCAGCCCGGTTTTTTCCGGACTATTCCCCCAGGGACAAAGTGCTGACCTATGCGGTGCTGGGCGGCATTCCCCATTACCTGAACCAGTTTGATCCGAAGAAATCCCTGGGCGAGAACATCAAGCGGAACATCCTGACCAAGGGTTCTGTCCTGTACAGCGAGGTGGACTTCCTGCTGCACCAGGAGCTGCGGGAGACACCCATTTATAACTCCATCATCGAGGCCGTGGCACTGGGCAACACCAAACTCAGCGACATCAGCCAGAAAGCCATGATAGACAGCACCTCCAAGACCAGCGTGTATTTGCGGAATCTGATCGAGTTGGGCATTGTGGAGCGGGAGTTTTCCGTGGATGTGAAGCTCAAGGAAAAGGTCAACGCCAGCCGGGGTGTCTACTGCCTGACGGATAACTTCTTCCGCTTCTGGTATACCTTCGGCTTCGCCAACTTCTCCCAACTGGAGGACGGCGACGTGGATGGCGTTTACGAGTATGTAGTGGAGCCGGCCCTCCATGAGTTTTCCTCCTTCATCTTTGAGGATGTGTGCAAGGAGTTTGTTAAAGAGCAGCAGAAGCGCAATGCGCTGCCCTTCCGATACAGCAAAATGGGCCGCTGGTTCGGCAAGACCACGATTCGGGACGAACACGCTGCCACAGGCCTGCGGACTGCCGAAACGGAGATCGACCTGCTGGCCATCGACCGAGAAGAAAAGAACTATCTGGTAGGCGAGTGCAAGTTCAAGAAGCAGCCTTTCCGGTACTCTGAGTATCTCAACACCGTGGCAAAACTGACCTCGCAGAAACAGAAGGCAGTATTCTACTACGCCCTGTTTTCCGAGAGCGGCTTCGACGAGAAGATCGAGGACATCGCCCGGGAAGATCAGACGCTACAGCTGTATGATCTGGAGGAAATCGTCGGACTTAAATAGATATAAGGCCAGAAGACAGTAATTTCACATTGGATTTTAGTGTGAGAGAGGCTTTCCAGCCGTTCAGCATAGCCTGGAGAGGTTTTGCTGACCGCAATCTTTTGTGCCAATGGAGGAAGAAACCATGATTAATCAGCCGAGTGATTCTATTGAAAAATTCATAAAAACGCATACAGAAAGATCTGACGAGGATCGAGCCGCTGTATCTACTCTGGGGTGGTTTCTAAGGTCTGACGGAAGAATTAATCCATCCTTTGCCGCAGATGACAAGTGGCCAAATCACGATGGAACATTCGAGTTTGTTCCAGAGCCGTCTGTATCTCGGAAACCAAAGCAGACCTTTTATGTTCAGATTAAAGGAACTTCAAACTATAACGAGAAAGACAGTGTTGTGAAGTACGCCTTGAAGAGTCTGGCATTTCCGGGATTCAGAGGTGCAAATGTGTCTCTTGATCCATGTATTCTGTTTGTGGTTTTGAATCCGAAGGAACGTGGAGCTGAAAGAGTTTTCTGGAAATACATATCCGTGGAGTTTGTAAATTCCATCGACTGTTCTAAAG
>CABQGZ010000501.1 GCA_902463835.1 uncultured Lachnospiraceae bacterium | reverse complement strand
CACATGTTTAGCACCGACCGAAACGGAGTGTAGACATGGCGCGGCTGAACTGTCCCATCAGCCCTTCAGATATTTCTTCACATATTGTCCCGTGTAGGATTCCGGCACCTGGGCCACCTCCTCCGGTGTGCCCTTGGCTATGACGGTTCCGCCCTTGTCGCCGCCCTCAGGCCCCATATCTATGATATAGTCTGCGGTCTTGATCACATCCAGGTTGTGTTCGATCACCACCACCGTGTTGCCGCCTTCAGTGAGGCGCTGGAGGATCTCCGTCAGCTTGTGTACATCGGCAAAGTGCAGGCCGGTGGTGGGCTCATCCAGAATGTAGATGGTCTTGCCGGTGCTCCGTTTGCTCAGCTCCGTGGCCAGCTTGATCCGCTGTGCTTCTCCGCCTGACAGGGTTGTGGAGGGCTGCCCCAGCTTGATATAGGAGAGTCCAACATCGTAGAGCGTCTCAATCTTACGCCGAATCGACGGCACATTTTCAAAGAAGGTCATGGCCTCCTCCACGGTCATATCCAGTACGTCAAAAATACTCTTTCCTTTATATTTTACCTCCAATGTCTCCCGGTTATACCGTTTTCCCTGGCAAACCTCGCAGGGCACATACACATCCGGCAAAAAGTGCATCTCGATCTTCAGAATGCCGTCGCCGGAGCAGGCCTCACATCGTCCGCCCTTGACATTGAAGCTGAACCGCCCCTTCTTGTAGCCCTTGGCCTTGGCGTCCGGTGTAGTGGAAAAGAGATCACGGATCTGATCGAACACGCCAGTGTAGGTGGCCGGATTGGAACGGGGCGTCCGACCGATGGGTGACTGGTCGATGTCGATGACCTTGTCCAACTGGTCTATCCCCTCCATGGATCTGTGCTTTCCCGGAATCACCCGAGCCCGGTTCAGGTCTCTGGCCAGTCGTTTGTGCAGGATCTCATTGGTCAGGGAGCTCTTGCCGGAACCGGACACACCGGTGATACAGGTCATAACTCCAAGTGGAATATCCACATCGATATTCTTCAGATTGTTCTCCTGAGCACCCTTGATCTTTAAAAATCCGGCAGGCTTTCTTCTTGTCTCCGGCACTGGAATCTGAATTCTTCCGCTCAGGTACGCACCTGTGATGGATTCCGGGCAGTTCATGATGTCCTGGGCCGTCCCCTGGGCCACCAGCAGCCCGCCGTGGGAGCCTGCGCCTGGACCGATATCCACCACATGATCTGCAGCCAACATGGTGTCCTCGTCATGCTCCACCACGATCAGGGTATTTCCCAGATCCCGCAGTCCCTTCAGGGATTTCAGCAATTTATCGTTGTCCCTCTGATGGAGTCCGATACTGGGCTCATCCAGAATGTAGGCGACACCCACCAGACCGGAACCAATCTGGGTAGCCAGACGGATACGCTGGGCCTCGCCCCCGGACAGACTGGCCGTCGCCCTTGCCAGTGTCAGATATTCCAACCCCACGTCTATCAGGAATTTCACCCTGGCACGGATCTCCTTCAGAATCTGAGCGCCAATCAGCTGCTGCTGTCTCGTCAGCTCCAGGTTCTCCAAAAATTCATACAGATTGCTGACGGACATGGAGGTGACTTCATGAATATTTTTATCGCCCACCGTAACCGCCAGAGACTCCTTCTTCAGACGCTGTCCGCCACAGTCCTTACAGGGCGTGATCTGCATAAAGGATTCGTATTCCTGCTTCATGGTCTCTGAGGCCGTCTCGCGGTAGCGCCGCTCCACATTTCGCAGCAGCCCCTCGAAGGCCACATCATACACGCCTTCTCCCCGCTGTCCTTTATAGTGAACCTTCAGCGTCTTCCCCCCAGTGCCGTTCATGATCACATCCTGTATCTCCGGAGGATATTCTCCATAAGGAGTATCCAGATCAAAATGATACGTCTCTGTCAAGGCTTTCAGAATGGCATAGGTAAAGCTGCCGCTGTCGGTGCAGGACTGCCAGCCCATGGCCTGTATAGCACCCTGTGAAATGCTTAAGCTTTGATCTGGAATCATCAGACCCGGATCAAATTCCATCTTGTAGCCCAGTCCAAAACAGGTGGGACAGGCGCCAAAGGGATTGTTGAAGGAGAAGCTGCGGGGTTCAATCTCATCCACGCTGATTCCACAATCCGGGCAGGAAAAGCTCTGGGAAAAATGAATCGGCTCCCCGTCCATGACATCCACCGTCAGCAGTCCCTCCGCCAGCTCCAGACATGTCTCGATAGAGTCTGTGAGACGCTTCTCGATACCCTCCTTCACCACCAAACGATCCACCACGATCTCTATGTTGTGCTTTTTATTCTTGTCCAGGGATATCTCCTCGCCAAGCTCGTACATGCTTCCATCCACCTGAACCCGGACATAACCGCTTCGCTTCGCCTGTTCAAAAATCTTCTGATGGGTACCCTTTCTCCCCCGCACCACCGGCGCCAGCAGCTGGATCTTAGTGCGCTCCGGCAGCTCCATGATCTGATCCACCATCTGATCTACGCTCTGCTTCTTGATCTCCTTGCCGCACTTGGGACAGTGGGGAATTCCAACTCTGGCATAGAGCAGACGAAAATAATCGTAGATCTCCGTGACAGTTCCCACCGTGGAACGGGGATTCCGGTTGGTGGATTTCTGATCGATGGAAATGGCCGGAGAAAGCCCTTCGATCTTCTCCACATTGGGCTTCTCCATCTGTCCCAGGAACTGTCTCGCATAGGAGGACAGGGATTCCATATACCGACGCTGTCCCTCTGCATAGATGGTGTCAAAGGCCAGGGAGGACTTGCCGGAACCGCTCAGTCCTGTGAGAACTACAAGCTCATTCCTGGGAATGTCCACATCCAGATTCTTAAGGTTATTCTCGTTGGCTCCCCGGATCTTAATGTATTTTCTTTCTTCCATCGCTGTAACTCCTAATTCTATATCATTTTTTTGTGCTATTCATTTCCTTTGCGCTGTCAAAACGCTTTCCAAATTCTATGACCTGCAAAGACGTCTGACACTGCTCGGTGTAATTCTGAAATCATTCCATATCACGCAGCATCGTTTTCAATTGGATCATCTTGTCACGCAGCTCTGCCGCTGCCTCGAAGTTCAGATCCGCAGCCGCCTGCTGCATCTTCTTCTGTACATCGGCCACCAATTTTTCCAGCTCTTTGCGGCTCATGGATTCCGGATCCTTCTTGAACTCGTACTCCTCTTTCGCCACCTTCTTGGAGATGCTGATCAGATCACGCACGGATTTCTCTATAGTTTTCGGCGTGATTCCATGTTCCTTGTTGTAGGCCTCCTGAATAGAACGACGCCGTTCCGTCTCCTGGATTGCCACATGCATGGAATCCGTCATGGTGTCCGCATACATGATCACATGCCCTTCCGAATTCCTGGCTGCCCTTCCGATGGTCTGAATCAGTGAGGTCTCGGAACGCAGGAAGCCTTCCTTGTCCGCGTCCAGAATCGCAACCAGCGTAATCTCCGGAATGTCAAGGCCTTCCCGCAGCAGGTTGATACCCACCAGCACATCGAACACATCCAGCCGCAGATCCCGGATGATCTCCGCCCGCTCCAGCGTGTCAATGTCGGAGTGGAGATACTTCACCCTTATCCCCACTTCCCGCATATAGTCTGTCAAATCCTCCGCCATACGC
>CABQGZ010000500.1 GCA_902463835.1 uncultured Lachnospiraceae bacterium | reverse complement strand
GTTTACGGCACTTGTTGGCCCATCCGGTGGAGGTAAGTCCACCATCGCTCGCTTGATTGCCCGTTTTTGGGATGTGAACGATGGAAAAATCACCATTGGCGGTGTGGACATTCGCAGTATGCCGCTGGCCCAGCTTGCCGATATTGTCAGCTTTGTTACACAGGATAACTTCCTGTTCAACTGCTCCATCAAGGAAAATATCCGGCTGGGAAACCCTGATGCTACGGACGAAGAAGTATATGCGGCAGCAAAAGCCGCCTGCTGTGATGAATTTATACAGAAATTGGACAATGGCTATGACACGATGGCCGGGGATGCAGGGAACCGGCTTTCAGGCGGTGAAAAACAGCGCATTTCTATTGCCCGCATGATTTTGAAAAATGCCCCCATCGTGATTTTGGACGAGGCAACCGCGTTCACCGATCAGGAGAACGAAGAAAAAATCCAGCAGTCTATCGCTGCTTTGACAAAAGGGAAAACGCTACTGGTCATCGCACATCGTCTGTCCACCATCAAAAATGCCGATCAGATTATTGTCCTGCAAAATGGGCAGGTTGAGAATACGGGCACTCATCAGCAGCTTTTAACTGGTGACGCTCTCTATCGGGATATGTGGGAGGCGCAAATCGACTGATCCAATGGACAGGAAAATATAAACGGCGTATTTACATCGGGTTTATCTACGCTTTCATTCATAGCATTTTTACCGCAATTCCTATTATGCTGGCTGCAAAGGGACTAAGTGCTGTTCTGGATGACTTCAATGGCGTTAAACCATTGGAGGGCCGGGACATCTGGATCATGCTGGGGGCTATGATTTTAGCTGTATTGGGCCGATACCTGTTCTCATATCTCCGAGCTATCACGCAGGAAAGTGTCGGTTATGAAGCAACCGCTGACGAGAGAATACGGCTGGGAGATATTTTGAAACGGGTGTCGTTGGGCTTTTTCAGTAAGAACAATATGGGCGAACTGTCCGCAGCGGCTACAACCGACCTCTCGTTTATGGAAATGTTTGCCATGAATATGGTCAACACGGTTGTGAATGGCTATATCACCGTTATTGTCCTGATATTGTTCCTTGCATTTTATAGTCCTCTGGCGGGAGGAATTGCTTTGGCTGGTGTCCTTCTGTCTGCCCTGTTCCTCCATCTGTTGGAGGCACGCAGCCACCAAAACGCGCCTATTCATCAAAAGGCACAGGACGATATGGTGGAAAGTTCTATCGAGTATCTGCGAGGGATGCAGGTGGTGAAAGCCTTTAAGCAGGAAGGCGTATCTATTGCCGGTATCCGCAAAGCATACAACGACAGTAAGAAAATCAACATCAAAATTGAAGTGGAATATATGCCCTTCAACTGCCTACACCTGTTTTCTCTGAAAGCTGCCTCCATTGCCATTGTAGCTGTGGCCGCTCTGCTGACCTATAACGGCAGTATGGAACTTCCTACAATGCTCATGCTGGATATGTTCTCTTTTATGATTTTTGGAAGTGTGGAAGCCATGAATAATGCCGCCCATGTATTGGAGGTCATTGATACTACACTGGATAAACTGGACGGCATTGAACACGCCGACATGATAGACAAAGACGGGAAAGATATTTCTTTGCACAACACAGACATCGCTTTCCATGATGTGACATTCTCCTACGATAAAGTTCCTGTTTTGCGGAATATCAGTTTTTTCATCCCGCAGGGCAGCACTACGGCCATTGTAGGGCCATCTGGCAGCGGCAAGACCACGATTTGTAACCTGATTGCCCGTTTCTATGATGTGGACAGCGGTGAGGTCACAGTAGGCGGTGAGGATGTGCGGAATATGACTTGTGACAGCTTGCTCCGCAATATTTCGATGGTCTTTCAAAAGGTCTATCTGTTCCACGATACCATTGAAAATAACATCCGTTTCGGCAATCCAGGTGCAACGAAGGAAGAAATTATAGAGGCGGCGAAAAAGGCTCGGTGCCATGACTTCATTACGGCTCTTCCCGATGGATATGAAACGGTGATAGGCGAGGGCGGATCTACGCTGTCCGGCGGCGAAAAGCAACGTATTTCCATCGCCCGCGCCATCTTGAAAAATGCAAAAATTGTCATTCTTGACGAGGCAACCGCAAGCATTGACCCCGAAAACGAGCATCTAATCCAGCAGGCCATCAGCGAGTTGACCATTGGGAAAACGGTCATTGTCATTGCCCACCGCTTAGCAACGATTGAACACGCTGACCAGATTTTAGTGGTGGATAAAGGTCAAGTTGTTCAGAAAGGGACACATCAGCAGCTTGTTCAGCAGGAAGGACTTTATCGCCGGTTCATTACAATCCGCGAACAGGCAGAGGGATGGAGCATTGCCTGATAATTTGAGGGAGAACCGCAACATGAAACTTCATGCGTCCGGGGAGGACTACCTGGAGGCCATACTTGTTCTCCACAAGAAGATGGGCATGGTACGCTCCGTGGATGTTGCCCGGCACATGGAGGTATCCAAGCCCAGCGTGTGCCATGCGGTGGCTACCTTGCGGGACAGTGGCTTTCTGGCAATGGATGAGGATTACTCTCTCCATCTGACCGATGTAGGGCGTGAGGTTGCCGAAAAAATCTATGAGCGCCATTGTTTTTTTACCGAGCAACTTATTGCAGCGGGTGTTGACCCTGAAACTGCAGAGGCCGATGCCTGCCGGAGTGAACACACTATCAGTCAGGACAGCTTTGAAAAAATCCGGCGTGCACACGAACAGGAGAGGTAAAACTTAAATTCTACCGGCGCTTCACACCAGTAGCCAAAAGGTAGTCGGCGGTAAAGTTTATATCCCCATACCTGCCGGTCATTCGAGAGTAAGAGCGGCCATCCGTGCAGGATGACCGCTTTTACTGTATCCAGAGAATTCCGACTACGCGGGGCAGTGTTTATTTATCGTCTCTCAAATTCTCTGCGTTTCGACACAGCGCAATATACCGCTGTGCCTCTGCCTCACTTTTACCCGCGAAGTAATCCGACACACATTTGGGAATCTCCTGTGGCGGCGTATCGTGGAATACGACGGAATCAAGGCTGATGTTCATTTCACGCGCGATCAACGCTACCGTTTCAAATCGCGGGCTGCTTTTGCAGCCTTCAATCTCCATAATCGTCCGATTGCACATTCCCAGTTTGTCCGCAAGGTCACGCTGCGTTACCTTCATAAACTCTCGCTTTTCTCGAAGCACGCAGGCAAAAAGATCAAGAAAGTTCATTAGAAATCACCTCTACTATATTGTAGGGTGAGTCTTAGCTCCTATAAATATACAAGAAGCTCATATAATACGAGCTATAAATCACATAGAAACGGAGATGTTTTTATGCTGTTATTAAGTGATGGGAGGAACCGCTGATGCGGCTATACGCCGTAGGACAGAGTTTGAATATAGGTTCTCCCCACTGGAGAATGATGAAATAAGGCAAGGAGCAAGCTGCACTCACGGATATGAGCTACGATTAACCTGCTATGCGTTGCAGCGCAGTTGCAAAGAATATTATCCGATAGTTGATATGCGGCTTCACCGCTCATCTCTGTGCGTCCAAGGCACTCGTTCAGGTCATACGACCTGCGCGGGTGCCTTTTTGCATAGTTCTCTTTTCTTTTCTGTGGGCTGCCGCTCCCCGCCGCCC
>CABQGZ010000499.1 GCA_902463835.1 uncultured Lachnospiraceae bacterium | reverse complement strand
CCACAGACTGAATCAGCGCAATCAGCCGATTTTCTCTGCAGAAGAAAAGAATATATGCCGCATACGCGGCTGTGCAAACAAGGGTCGTGCGCAGCTGCATGGCGTAGATGCCGCAGAATACGCGGCTTCTTTCCTGAAAATTTCCTCTCACCGACGCAATGCTGCGGGTGCCGTATTTTTCAATACCCAGCAGCGAAAAGAGCACAAAATAATTTGCAACCGACAGGGTATATGAGTAAATGCCCAGTTGATTTGCCCCCAGAACCCTGGCCAGGTATGGCGCGGTCACAATTGGAAGAGCGGTCATTATGACCTGATACAGTGTCTGGTAGCCAAGATTTCTTTTTATGCTGCTCAAGTACAACCTTCCTCTCGCTTGCCGTCCTGCGCATCAGACGCGCGCCTGCCATGAAGCAGCCCGAACAGCAGCCACAGGAAATAGCACTTCACGCCGGGGCCAAAGGGGGACAGACATTCAAAAAAGCCGTTTGTGAAATAAGCGGCGGTCAGGATCCGCAATGTCAGCTTCCATTCGCTGTTGCACGGCAGACTGCGCGCCTTTGCCATGGGATACAGGGCGGAAACCAGCAGAACAACCGCCCCCAAAAGGCCAAACTGGATCCAGGCAGCAATGGGAAAGCAATCAATATAGTAATCGCCGACACCGAAGAGCCAGTGCTCTCTCAGGTGTGGGAATGCATTCAAAATAATGGAAATTCTTCCAGAGGAGATGCTGTCCAGCGAGGAAGCATTGCGCCCGGCAAGCAGAATTCCGTTGATGAAAAAGCGATAGAACCGATTGTTCACACAAAGTAAAAGCAGGAGCGTGGCCGCAGCCCCCAATATCATGCATTTGCTTCTGTTCAGATGCCGCGCCTTCACATTGCTGAACAGCAGCATAAGAATAACAACAAAAAACTCCACGATGGTTGCTCTTGAGCGCAGCAGGAACATGAATACCACCTCAAAGGCCAACAGAAGAAATCGTATGATCCTTCCGGGGCGCGTCTTCGGGCGGATCACAATCAACAGCAATACAATTGCGGTGACTGCAATTTGAGAAATCGAGTTTTTGGAGGAGTAAAGATACTGCGCACCAGACAGCGCAGACAGATTTCCGGCAAAATACTGAATATATATGATGAGGGATACAACGAAAGCGCTGATGACATATGCGTTTGCAAGAGCATCCCGCTTTTCTTCATGGATCCGGTCTGCTGCAAAGAAGCCGATAAAATAGACGAAAACAGACAGAAAATAGGAATACAGCAGACTGCTGCGTTGGTAGGCGATTCCGGTGAATAGCGCCTGCACGAACATGGCAGCGGCAAAAAAATACGCATATTTCAGCAGCCCAAGGATCCGTATATCCACAATCCGGAAGTCCTTTTTCAGCAGCATGAACAGCGCAAGGGCAAACCAGGCGGCAACGGAGATCATACGCGTGGAGCTTCTCGCGGCAAAAAAGGGCAGCTGAGACAGATTCGTAAGAACGCAGACAATAACCAAGCATACGGAAACCGAATCCCACTCCCTATTGTTGAATCGTTTTTCTAAACCTATCATTTATCACACCTACAACAAAACAGAAAGAACTTCGGCACAGGGCGGAAAGCCCCGCCGTCACACAGCGGCATCCCCCAAAACGTCCCGCAGATACCGCCCTGCAACAGCGGAATTTGACAGTTCCCTTGCTGTCTGATAGGCAAGCCTTGACATGGCGGCCCGCTCGTCTTTGGCCATGTCGAAAATCGAACGATAAATCTGCGCAAGCTCATCCGGGTTTCCGGCTGTGCACAGGAAGCCGTTCTGACCATTATGAATGATGCCGTCTATCCCTTCCTGCACGGAGCCAACAGTAATGCAGCCTTCGATCATTGCCTCCAGGTATACAAGCCCGAACGCCTCATCGCGGCTGACCATCGTGAAAACATCTGCCTCATGCATCAGGCGAAAGACATCCTCTCTGGGAATGCGGCCATGGAATCGGACGCGGCCGGCGATCCCCAGGGCGGCAGCCTTCTCCTCCAGAGCGCCTCGCTCATTGCCGGAACCGACAATGTCCAGCGTCCAGGCCCTGTCCATAAAGCGGGACAACGCTTCCAGAATGGTATCTGCGTTTTTTCGGACGATCAGTTCGCCGACATAAAGAAAGCGGCTGACACAGCCGTCAAAGCACCGCGTGAATTCCTGGGCGGCCGCGGCGTCAGGTATGCCGGAATAACAAACAAAAGGCATTTCTGCCAGCTCCAGCCGTTCCTTCACCGCCTTGGCAAGGGTCTCGGAGCGGCATCCGATCCGGTCGATTCGCCGGATGCAGGCCTTCAGCACCTGCGGATACATCCGGGCATAATGAATGCTGTGAAATACCAGCGCATTGGGCGCCGGGAAATAGGACTTCAGTTCCGACAGAAGCTGCGCGGAAGGGCTGGCCCAGTGTCCCAGTATCACGTCGGGGACAAAGCCGATTTTTTGCAGGTCATCTGCGATACTGCGCGCACAGCGGCGGATTGTGTGCGCCGAAGTAAGCCCCCGGGGAATCCACTTGAAAAGCGGCTTGCGAAATACGGGAATTCCATTGATTTTGTAAGCCTTTTCGCAAACGATTGAATAATCGGATACTTCATAGGTCGTGCGGGATTTGATCAGCCTTTTCACGGACTCCGGCAGGAAGTAGATCAACGGGAAGAGCTTGTTCACGGTGTGGATCACGACAACCTCATGCCCCATTTGCTGCCACGATTCGGTAAAATGCTGAATCACCCTTGTGGCAGAGGTATTCTTCGGAGAGTCGGGACGCGGATATACAGTGGTAAGCATCAATATTTTCATATAAAATCGGGTTCCCCTTCTATTGCGTCCCGCAGCGCTGACGGACTGCTCATATACGGTCCGTAATGGGCCAGCTTTCTGTCATCCCAATCCCAGAATTGCGTCTCCTGCAGGAAAAGGATCGTTTCATAGTCAAATCGTTTTCGGATAAAATGCGCCGGATTCCCGGCCCAGATTTCATAAGGCGGTATGTTGTGGGTCACGATGCTTCCCATGCCGATCACCGCACCGCTGCCGACTGTTATGCCGGACTGAATCTGCACGCCTGCCCCAATCCACACATCATTTCCGATAACCGTCAGCGGAACCTGCGGCCTGGGGTGTGAGGCAAAGTGCGTTTTAAGGCAATTTTTACCTGCTTCAAATACCGGTGATGTGGAAACCCGTTCCATCGCGTGCTTGTGCCCGCCGATCCTGCAGTTGTCCGCA
Source organism: uncultured Lachnospiraceae bacterium (assembly GCA_902463835.1). Taxonomy (GTDB): domain Bacteria; phylum Bacillota; class Clostridia; order Lachnospirales; family Lachnospiraceae; genus 14-2. The sequence continues at coordinate 393 of CABQGZ010000499.1, read as the reverse complement.
ATGGAGCAGAATGCACCAATCTGCACCCGGCAGGTGAAGCAGTCATGACCAATGTAGGAGTACCTTCCGAGGACGGTGTCGTTGATCTGACTGCCGGAACAGACCTTTGCCTTTTGATGAATTGCGGATGACCCCGTAATCGCAGGCCGGTTCAGCAGGATTTTTTCGGCTTTTGCAAAGTAGTATCGAATGAAGCAGCTTATTTTTTTTGCAATCATGTATAAGTTATCCTCAATTCAATCAAAACCCACATTGTGGTAAGGGAGATTTCTCTCCCTTACCACAATGTATGGGTCCGGGGCAATTGCGGCGGAGTGCACAGGCGTGCTCCGCTTGCCTCAGGCTTTACCGGGTTTTGTAGGCGATTCCGTGGCTCACGGCATAATCATGGGC
>CABQGZ010000498.1 GCA_902463835.1 uncultured Lachnospiraceae bacterium | reverse complement strand
CCATAATACCGATATTTCTGGTTCTCTCTAATGGATATTCTCTTCCAGCCAAGGTTTTTTCCTCCTATATTTCTTGTCGGCTCAGGCTACGCATATACTCCCTGGCTTACTGCCAGTGAACTTCTGCCCGCCCGCGCCATGACAGCCGCAATTTCAAATTGCCGCAAACAATCGATGTCCCCACAAAATCGCGAACATCCTCTGCCGTTGCAGATTCTTAGAATCTGTAATGCGCAAATGCCTTGTTTGCTTCTGCCATCTTGTGCATATCTTCTTTTCTCTTTACGGATGCGCCGGTATTGTTGGCTGCGTCCATAATCTCGTTGGCCAATCTCTCTTCCATGGTCTTCTCGCCTCTCTTGCGGGAGAACATTGTCAACCAGCGAAGGCCCAATGCCTGACGTCTGTCAGCACGGACTTCGATTGGTACCTGATAGGTTGCTCCACCGATACGTCTTGCCTTTACTTCCAGCAATGGCATAACGTTGTTCATAGCCTCTTCGAATACTTCGACTGCAGGCTTGCCGGTCTTCTCGGCAACACGTTCAAATGCTCCATATACAATCTTCTGAGCTACGCCCTTCTTACCGTCTAACATAATGTTATTGATAAGCTTGGTAACCACTTTGTTGTTGTACATTGGATCAGCTAATACGTCTCTTTTCTGAGTATGTCCTTTACGTGGCACGTTACTTCCCTCCTTAATCATTATTATTGATTGCGATTAATTCAACGGTACTCACATGTTTACCTCTAATGTGTTCGTGCGGAAATTCATCTATTTTGCAAAAGAATGATAAATGCGCTTACGCGCTTTCCAACACTAACCATAGATCAGTTTGTGATACTATTGGTGCGCCAAGTTATTTCTTAGCGGCTTTCGGTCTCTTAGCACCATACTTGGAACGAGCCTGGCGTCTGTTTGCAACACCTGCCGTATCCAATGTACCACGGATGATGTGGTATCTGGTACCAGGTAAGTCCTTTACTCTTCCGCCACGGATCAGAACAACGCTGTGCTCCTGCAGGTTGTGGCCTTCACCCGGAATGTAGCTTGTCACTTCGATTCCGTTAGAAAGACGTACTCTGGCGATCTTACGAAGAGCGGAGTTAGGCTTCTTAGGAGTAGCAGTCTTAACTGCAGTACAAACACCTCTCTTCTGGGGTGCAGAAGTATCGGTCGGGCGCTTTCTCAAGGAGTTGTAACCCTTCTGCAACGCCGGTGCTGTGGACTTCTTTACAGATGTCTGTCTTCCTTTTCTTACTAACTGGTTAAATGTTGGCATTCTTTTCACCTCCTGTGTTATTTATAAATGCGCATTCGCATGCACGCTAAATCATTATATAAGGATGGAGGCGGGATGTCAAGAACTTTTTTCAGTTTGCCCGGAAAATTGTGGGATTATACGTTCCTGCTTCCTATTAAAGATGCCGGCTGCCATTTTTCATGATTTGCCCGCAAAAACTTTCTGCACCTTCTGTATCGCCAGGGTAATCACCATGATAAGCAGGATAGCCGCAAAAATTCCAAACATGCCCTGTCCCATAATCTTTAATGCGATCATAATATTCTCAGTCATATTGTACTCCTTCCTTTATAGATACACACTCACCAGACTGATGATCAGTCCGCCGGCGATCACAGACGCGATCTGACCTGCCACATTGGCTCCCGCCGCCTGCATGATCAGGATGTTGGTGGGATCCTCCTTCTGGGCCATCTTCTGCACCACCCTGGTTGCCATGGGAAAGGCGGAGATTCCGGCGGCCCCGATCATGGGGTTTACCTTTTTCTTCAAAAACAGATTCATAACCTTGGCAAAGCACACGCCGCCGATGGTATCGAAGACAAAGGCGAACAGTCCGATTACCATGATCAGAATCGTATCCAGCTGAACGAAGGCCTCCGCCCGCATGGAAAAGGAGATTGTGAGTCCCAAAAACAGCGTGATCAGATTGGCAAGCACATTCTGGGCGGTATCCGAAAGACTTGACAGCACGCCGCACTCCCGCAGCAGATTGCCGAACATCAGAAATCCTACCAGCGCCACAGCGGAGGGGGCGATCATCCCTACGATAAAGGTGACAATGATCGGGAACGCAATACGCACACTTTTTGCCACCTGTCCCGGGTAATAATCCATATGTATCCTACGCTCCTTTCTTGTTGTAACAAGGCGGATGGCTGCAGGCTGAACGATAGGCACTAGAGCCATGTAGGAGTATGCCGCCACCGCGATGGGTCCGATATAATTGGAATGGAGTATCTGGGACACCAGCAGGGAGGTGGGTCCGTCCGCAGCTCCGATGATGCCGATGGCCGCCGCGTCCTTCAGGTCAAAGCCCAGGATTACCGCAAAGAGCAGCGCCGCGAAAATACCGAACTGAGCAGCCGCTCCAAATAAGAACAGCACCGGACGCGCCAGCAGCGGACCGAAATCGATCATAGCTCCAATTCCGATAAACAATATGATAGGAAGGGCCTCAGACGCCTCAATGCCCACATGATACAGCCACTCAATGATCCCATTTGTCTCCCCCACGCCCTCCACGAACTGGTTTAATACCCCGCTGGCTGGAAGATTCACAAGAATCGCGCCAAAGCCCATGGGAAGCAGCAGTGATGGCTCGTACTCCTTTTTGACCGCCAGATAAATCATCGCCACTCCCACCAGATACATGATCACCTGCTGCCAGGTGACGGTAAGAATACCGGAAATGAAAAATTCCATAGAAAAGCCCCCTTTTATTTTGTTACTTTCAGTATACAAAATAAAAGGGGGAACGCAAGAGACCATACGCTTCTTTAGCTTAAGCTTAGCAGTTCACCCAAAGAGTATACGTTCTGCTTATTCCAGATTATTTACAGCATAATCCGCCTCTTCCTCAGTAAATTTCTCACCGTATTCCGATATCAGCTGATCACGGACTGCCTCCTTAGACATACTCATGGTATCCTGATAGCTTTTTGCTTTCTCCAGAGCATTTGCCTTCCAATCTGCCGCCACATTGTCCACCGCATACTGTGCTTCTTCCTCCGTGAACTTCTCTCCATATTCCGATATGAGCTGATCATATACTCCCGCTTTCGACATATGCATGGTATTACTGTAGCTTTCCGCCTTCTTCAACGCATTTTCTTTCCAGTCCGCATTCACGTTGTCGACAGCATATTGAGCCACTTCCTGGGAAAATTTTTCTCCATACTCAGAAGTAAGCTGGTCAAACACACCCGCCTTTGACATATGCATAGTGTCACTATAGGACTTTGCCTTCTTCAGTGCCAAACTGTATTCCTTGGGAACATCCGGATCCGGCTCTTTCACATCTGGCTCCTTAGAATCCGGCTCCTTACTTCCCCCCGGCTCCTTCGTCTGCTCCTGTCCCATGTTTTCCTTGTCTTTGGGTTTATTCTTATCTTCTCCCCCGACTGCTCCCCCAATGGCAACTATGACCACGACAATGATCACCCAGAACCACCATTTCTTAAAAAACGGCTTTTTTGGCTGCACTACGTTGTTCTCTCCCTTATTCATTCAGGTACCTCCTTTTTTCATTTATGTAAGTGCGTTTCCCACGCCCATTACCATTTTATCACTTTTTTCTCCATATTACAACTAATAGTTGCTTTTAAAACTACATATAGTTTATTAA
>CABQGZ010000497.1 GCA_902463835.1 uncultured Lachnospiraceae bacterium | reverse complement strand
CAGGCGATTTTAAAAACGGAGTTACCTTTGAAATGGAGGGAAATGTCCTGCAGGATGTCCTTGAACCGGTCGGGGTTAATTCCAAAGATAGAAACCGGGTCAACGCCCTTCGCTTCCGCATTCCCTCTGGCTGCCTCCATCTGACCCAGCGTAAATGTATAGCGACCAGTTGCCTCTGCCCACATGTACAATGCATAAAGGATGGCAACTGCATCCGGAGTATTCCATCCCTGCTTCGAGAACTTAAAGCTGTTTCCGTTTGGAATCGGAATACCTTGTTTCAGTACCGTTCCGATGGGGCTGTGCCGGAAGGTCTCAAGCAAGGCGGTTACTGCATTATCCCGCGTGGATTTTGAATAATCGTCTCCCAGGAGAAAAATCAAATCGTTCTTTTCATATATTTCTCCTGCCGGGGCGTTCAGCATGTACCACTTTGAAATAATGGAATTGTAGGCGAGATTAGTCCAAATAACTGCCCATGTCAAGGGATTTCCTGCTCCGAGCGGCTGGATTTTGTCGAAAAGCGGCGTCGGAACGCCCGATTTCACGCCTTTGCCAGTAGCTGTTAACAGTCCAGCCTCCTTGAGCCAAACCTTGAGCGAATCATATTGGCGCGTGCCCAAAGAACCCATAGTAAAACAGTTTTCTTTGTGCTCAAAGAAGTGTTCAAGCCAAGGGCGACGAAGTCCAAAGTGCTGGTATCTATTCATTCCTTTCAAATCCATACCGTTCTCTCCTCCAGTGACAGAAAGTGATTTTGCTGCCAAGCAACCCTTTCCGTTTGTAAACTCAATACAATTACAGCAGTGAACGCATTTATCCTCACGGATATAAATCTTCCCAGTCTCCGTAATTGTAAACGCATTAACGGGGCACTGAACTTCACAAGCCTTACAGCCAAAACAATATGCCGTTTTGTTTGCGATTCCCCTCAAATGGCTAAGGATGAACCTATCCATTCTCGAATACGGCCAATATGTAACCGTATTGTTCGCGTCACCCGTAATATGAAATTGGAACTCCTGTTTATCTATTAATTGCGTGTATACGTCGTTTTCTTTATACACCACGGGGCCAAGAATACTACAAACCTGAAGCCAGTCTTGCCGCTTTGAGGTAAAACTAAAGGATATCTTATCATCCTCAATTTTCTCAACAACCCGGTTTCCGCCGTTTTGAAGCCCGCGTCCCCCCATACGGGCTTTCCATCCACCTTGCTCTATAAACTTTTTTACTTCGCTATCTGGCTTGGTAGCACGAGCGTAGTTTTCAACATTTGAAAGGAGTTCTCGCATTTCATCTGGATAGCAATCATTTACAATCCCATCCCACCAAGCAGAAGACATGGGGCATACAATACAGCCAACCCGGAACAGCCCTTTCCGATAGGCATCATTAAATAAGATGCCGTAATGAAGCAAGTAAATGAACAGCTCAGATGTTCCCCATTTCAAAATTGGGCTACAATTGATTTGATTGATATTCTTTGCACCGACACTTATTTCGTCTCTATCGGCTCTTGCAGCACTCTCTTCAGCCCTCACACCATCAAAAACTACTACCTTTATATTGTAGTTTCCGGTTATTTCTCGGAGGAGCAAAATCGTCGGCACCGATTTGTGAACAGCGCAGCACCATCTCATTCTCCTTCCCGGAGGGCCAAACTCCTCCCAACTATCTTTGGGATTCAGATGGCTTTTTGCCTCATAAAACTTAAGCGATGACCAATGTTCTTTCGCTCTTTCTACAGACTGGATTGTAGTAGACAGCTCCATTCCTGTGTTGCTAAAAACCACAGAGAATTCGTCGGGAGGAAGCGTACGACTGACAAGGTCGAGCAACACCAAAGAGTCCTTCCCGCCGCTAAAAGCGACTGCAAAAGCCATGCCCTGTTTTTTATACTTGTCATGGGTCTTTCGGATAAAGTCCATCGCCGTCTTTTCGAGGCCGAGCATTAAGCGCTCATTCTCGTGCCAAAGGGCATCGACATCAATGGGTTCCAGCTTGAGACCTTCACTATAGTATTTGATTGTGGGCTTCGTGTAAAAGCCACCACCGGTTGCTTCCGCGACGCAGCTGCCGTTTAAGACATAGCGCCGGATGCCTTCAGCCCACAGCAAGGGAGCGTCTGTGTCCGGATATGTCCAGTGTTCATTGAAGCCGAAATAATCAAGCTCCTCCTTAAAAACAGGACGAATCTCTTTTTCAATTTTGCTATTGACTGACAGGCGGTAAATGCCGTTCTGACCCGTCCACTCATATCCGTACATAGATTGACCTCTATTCTAATATGTAGCGCTTATTTGTTTCCGCGCACATACACCGTTTTATTTTCATTTGACCACGCGAACCGATAATCGTTCAGCGCCTTTGGCAGCGAGTAAATCATCTCGCCATTCTCCAGCATTCCCGCATCGCGCAGTTCTAACCGCAGGTCTTCACCCGGCATGCGCATCGGCAGGGTATGATGCTCCTCCATGAAGAGAGTGACCACATCCGGGAAAGATTGAAGCGGAGAGTCAATCGGGACAAATGCTGCAGCAAGAGTATCGTGCGTCTGGTTCAAATCCGGAGAAATGGATTTGAAGCCGATGGCCGGATACTTATCCAGCACTTCCTGAAGCAAAAGGCGCGTCCAATCCAAACCACGCGGCAATAATGGCAGCGTATTCAGCCACGTTGTGTTGATATCTCTTGGTATCACATACGCCACATTCGCCTTGCGGAAAAGGTCATCCAGGCGGTCGTGCATCTGCATACACCACGCGTCGTCGATTCCCAATGATTCACTCAACAGATACCGCTCGGAATCATACATAAGGAACGTATTTGAAGAACCAATCTGCAAAAGGGTTCTCAGCCCAGCATAGGTAAGCATGGTCTTCTGAAGAAAGTCCTTAGCATCTGAGGCATGCAGCATGCCGCCATTGCTTCTGGCAAGATGTATCATCAGGCCACGCAGCGTCATTGGATAGTCTGGTTCTTTTTCGAAGATGTGGGGCGTGGAGAATTTGTATGCTTCTCCAGCCACAGCCTTCTTCTCAAAAAAGAATCGGGCGATGGCATACACCGAATCAATATTCTCACAGTCGTTGTCATTCAGAAACATGGAAAGCTCCTGAGAGGCAGCACCAAAGAGGAGCTGGTTGTTGCTATAGCCTCCGAATTGTGCAAAATGTGTCCGGAGTATCTGGCCCATGGCTTCTTCCGCTTCATCCAGGTCAACGAAACTGTCAACGTGGACATACCGGTTATTCGGCATGGCTATCACGTTCATGCTGGCCTCCAATGCAGCGGCGGTGGATGATACTGCTGCATCCGGCTGGACTGCCTTGATAATTTCTTTTGCAGTTGCTCCAAGGAGACCTGCAGACTGAAGAAATGCCTCAGACTTCTCTATGGGGACGCCACTACCCGATGTGGAGGAGGTTTCGTTTTTCTTCTCGTCTTTTCTCTCGTTTTTCCTCTTCACAGAAGATGACTTGGCATCTTCTGTCTTTGCCCCGGTCGATGAGTACTTAGGCGCACCGTACAGGACTATCTGCTCCTTTGTATATCCACATCGCAAACAAAGGGCCTGTATCATCTCCATGAGCCTTGGAATGCTATAATTCACGCACACCCAGTTTCCATTTGAGAGCTGTGCGCAATGAAG
>CABQGZ010000496.1 GCA_902463835.1 uncultured Lachnospiraceae bacterium | reverse complement strand
CGCAGCCTGCCAGAGAGGCCATCACAAGCGCAAGTGCAAGGAACATACTTACTGCTTTTTTCATAATGAATTCCTCCTTTAAATTTGCTTTGTTGCTATACTACTACATTCTGCTAAAGGATGTCAAGAATTTTTCTCACTTCTGTTTATTTTTTTCTTCGAAATGATTGCTTGAGCTCTTTCCATATAAATGTTATAGTAATGCACGTAAGCTTACAAAAACAACTCATACAGTAGACATATAGAAGAGGAGGAATCCCAACATGAATTTCAGTGAGAGACTAAAAACACTTCGCAAGCAAAAAGATCTCACCCAGGAACAGCTTGCAGAATACATGGGTGTATCGCCCCAAGCAGTCAGCCGTTGGGAAACAGGCGCAACCTGCCCCGATATTATGGCGCTTCCACAATTAGCGGAGCTATTCCATATTACGATTGATGAGCTGCTGGGCGTTAACGAAAAAGAAACGCGCCGCAAGATCAATGAGATCATTGCAAAAGCAGAATCAAAAATCAATCAAAACATTACCGAAGACCCCATAAAGGATCTGCGCAGAGCCTTGATTCAATATCCGAATAATGACAGATTACTCTGTTGCCTTATGTACGCTTTATACGCTGCCGCCGAAGATGCAGAGCTTTGTAAGCAATACGACGAGGAAATTACATCCATCGGTTATCGACTTCTGCAATATTCCACCGATAGCGACTGCCGCAACGAAGCCCGTAGATTACTGTTTCGGCATTACTGCGATACAAATAGAAAAATGAATGCCATGCAGCTTGCGGATGACATGGCAAGCATAGAGACCTGCATTGAGCGCAATATCTATTGGGCTCTGGACGAAGCGGATAGATGTGATTATCTGAAAGAGCGGATCTTGGATGATCTAAGGCAGCTTTTGTGGGATATTTGGGCATATTCGATACATTCATCCCCCAATGAAAGCGATAAATTCAAATTGGATCAGGCTCGCATCAAAATAGAGTCCGTGGTAAAAGAGCTTGGCTTATAATATCAAAAATCCGAGAAACCATTCTACCAGGTTTTCTCGGATTTTTATGCGAAATAATTATAAAAACTGCGGGCAACAGGACTTGAACCTGCACGGTCTCCCACCAGAACCTAAATCTGGCGCGTCTGCCAATTCCGCCATGCCCGCAAAGTCATTTTCATGACCTTTAAAGTCTACCCCAGAACTGGCTAATTGTCAAGCCCCTACTTCACTATTCTTCCTCCTTCCAGTACTGTATCTCCATATAATAATGCTCCTTTGCCGGATCCAGCTCCACCCGCGTGATTCCCTGTGCTAAGTCAAAGCCATAGTTCTGATTTACGATTTCTGCATGTTCCATATGCTCAAGGCCTGCCGTCACCTTCTCAAACTCCAGAACCGAGCCGAGCCGCGTCACCATATCATATCCTGCAACTCCAACCTTTTCTGCGTTGGAGCAGTGATAATCAAAGCTGGGCTCCTTGATCATGGAAGCTGTCACCTGAACCGTGCTGCCAGCCGGTATGGTCAGTGGAAATACCTCATAAAAGACGCGATCTGAATAGAACGGCTCTGTCAACAGCTCCTCCATTCTCCCGTTGCCGCAAGCTGCCCACTCCAGCCCGGCATACTGCTCCATATACTGCTTCACGTATTTTTTTACTGCCTCCTCCCAGAGGAGACGCAGCTTTCCCTCCTTTGGCATATAATCAGAGCCCACCTGGGGCATGAGCTCCTCCAGCACCTGTTCCATGGTACTTTTTCGCCGGGTGACGGTACAGGATACGCCGTCAATCTCCTCGCCGGGCTCACAGCCTCCGTCCTGATATCCCGCCAGGTCATAAGCCCCGATGTCCTCCCCTATGATAATAAGAAGCTTCTTCTGCCGATTTAAATTATCCTCCTTTGGCACAAAATAGCTGTAGTGACAAGTACCGGTCTTATCATCCCAGGAAAATCCTTCAAAACCATAGCTGTAGACCTGCGTTGCCTTCCGATTGATGGAAAACCCTATGCTCTGACTGGCTGCAGGATATTTTTCCAAAGGCGCCTTAAAATCTGTAAATTCATATACAATCACCGACAAAGAAAACGGTTCCGAATCCTGCAAAGCATGCGAAAAATAGTCAGCGCCCGCCAGAAGCGCTCGGTAATCCTCCCAGCCGTCCAAGGATGTAATCTCTCTGCTGGGCTCATTCCGCTGCAGGATATCTGTTGCTTCACCACAACTGCCGCCAACTACAAGGGCTGTCTTTTGCAGATTTCCCTCCACCGCAACCGAGGGCCGCACCTTTTGCAGTCTGTCAAAGCCTCCGGCATAAGGATAATACGCATTCACGGTGATATCCTTCTCACTGTGATTGGTAAGCTCATAGACGTCCGTCACCTCCACGTCCTTCATTCCGTATCCCGACTTATCCGTGGTCAGGCGGTAGGTGATGTTCCGCACGGCAGTCATTCCTTCCGCCGCTTCTTCAAATGTCAGCGGAAATACCGGTCCTGCATAAGACATGAAGGAGGTGCTTCCATCCTCACAGCCTGTCCTTCCCCCTTTGATATGATTGTCCCCTGTTTTTCCGTCTCCGATCCGCAGGCTTCCCAGGGCGAATCCAACCGCTCCTACCACCAGTAAAAGTGTCGCAGCCGCAGCCACCCAAATATGAAAACTTCTATGCTTCCCTTTTCCTTTCCCTCTCACATCGCCAATTTCTTCCACTTGGTCAATTCCTTCTGCCTTGCTGTTTTCATTCACACATTCCGCTTCCACAACATATGCATCCGCCGCCAGGCCAATCACTTCAAATAACCTTTCTTCCTTTCTCACAGCACGATTCCTCCCTTCTCAAGATGTGTGCGCAGTCGATTCCTGCTTCGATATAAGGATGTTTTCACTTTGCTCTCCTTCAGTTCAAACCGCAGTGCGATCTCGCCGATAGAATCCCCGTACCAGTATCTGCGGACAAAGATCATGCGGCTCTCCTTCTTCAATTCCTGCAAAAACAGATTCAGAATCTCACGAATCTCCTCATCCTCGCTTTCCTTCCCGCTGTTTTGATCCGGGATACAATCCGCAAGCTCCGACAGCAATATGTCAAAGCCCTTCCCGCCCCTTTTTTGCGCGTGCTCCCGCTTGTACCGGTCGAAGGAGATATTCCGGGCGATCCTGCCGATCCAGCTTTGAAACATTCCCGGACGCTGTGGCGGAATGGAGTTCCACACCTTAAAATACGTGTCATTGACACATTCTTTGGCATCCTCCGCACTTTTTAAAATATTCATGGATATCTTCTGCAGATAAAGCCCGTACTTGGTGGCTGTCTCCAGAATGGCGTTCTCCGAACGGTTCCAGAACAGCTCAATCAACCTCTCATCCTCCATAACATCCCTCCTATGCTTGTATATTAGTATAGACGAAAAAAACACAACCTTGGTTTCACAAATTTACAATCATCTAACCTCAATTTAACCCTGTACTGGATGATGCCCTCGCCATGTAGACACTTTGTAGACATTAAGGTAAAAAATACCCCGTGTAGACGCGTTGTAGACATTTACTTTCATTTGCAATTGCTTACATTAAAAATGGCTGAAATCCCGTAAAATCAAGGATTTCAGCCATTTTCCTGTTAAAAAGCGTTAGTCTTATTGGCTTTTATCGAC
>CABQGZ010000495.1 GCA_902463835.1 uncultured Lachnospiraceae bacterium | reverse complement strand
CGGCGGAGAGTACCATGTCATTATAAATGATCCCGGCATCTATTGCGAGCCTGTGGTTGGGGATCTGCATCGGGACGTGTGAAATTGCGGGCGGATAATATTTGGTGAAATTTTTATGAGGAACGGAGCGAATTTCGTATTGATTTTTTACGTATAATAGTGTAATTTATAAGTAATAAATACAATTTTATAAGCGAGATTTATATATGCTCATAATTGGTTGAGCGTCTCTACCAACTACCGTAATAGTTGACTATAAATTTCCAGTGTATACTGGAAGTATGGGAATTGCTGCGGTAGTTTTTTTATTTGGTTTATGTTATCTGAAGGAAAGTGCAGGCTATGGGAGCGGCTGTGGTACAAAGGTGAAATGTGCTGCAGCTTGGCGTATGTTTCGGGAAAGGAAGGAATGTATGGTAGTGGGAAAAAGTGTCACCCGGGTGGATGCCTATGAGAAGGTGACAGGACGAGCGAAGTTTACAGATGATCTGGAGCCCCTGGGTTGCCTGACGGCAAAAGTTTATCATGCGGATATTGCCCATGGGAGGGTTATATCCATTGATACCAGCGAAGCAGAAGCAGTGGAGGGCGTGGTGAAGGTGGTGACCTTCAAGGATGTCCCAAAGACGCCCTTTCCAACGCCGGGGCACCCCTGGTCTGTGGAGCCTGCCCATCAGGATGTGTCTGATCGTCTGCTGTTGACAGACCATATCCGATATTTCGGGGACGATATTGCGGCGGTGGTGGCGGAGGATGAGGTGGCAGCAGCCGCGGCTCTTCGGAAGATCAAAGTGGAATATGAAAAATATCCCGTGTGTACCGACCCAAAGGAGGCTATGCAGGGGACAGAACCGCCCATCCACGAGGAGAAGCCGGACAATATCCTTGGAAAAAGCGAGTACGAGATCGGTGATGTAGAGACAGCCATGGACGGGGCGGATGTGGTGCTGGAGGAGAGCTACAGAACCCAGATCGTTCAGCACTGCCACATCGAGCCGCCCATCTCCTATGCCTACATGGAGAAGGGGCGTATCGTGGTGACCACCTCCACCCAGATTCCCCATATCGTGCGCCGTGTCATCGGCCAGGCGCTGGGAATTCCCTGGGGGCAGGTACGTGTCATAAAGCCATACATAGGAGGTGGCTTTGGCAACAAGCAGGATGTGCTGTATGAGCCACTGAATGCCTTTCTGACTACCCAGGTAGGCGGCAGGCCGGTGAAGCTGGATATCTCCAGGGAGGAGACGTTCCAGAATACAAGAACGCGCCATGCCATTTTCTATGAACTTCGGATGGGATTGAAGAAGGACGGGACGATCGTGGCAAAGGATATGACAGCCATTTCCAATCAGGGCGGCTATGCGTCCCACGGTCACGCTATTGTGGCAAACGGAGCTACCGCATGGCGGCATATGTACCGCTGTGACAATGTGAAAGCCAGAGCGTACACCGTGTACACCAACACGCCTGTGGGAGGAGCTATGCGGGGATATGGAATCCCACAGTCCGCCTTTGCGGTGGAGGCGCTGATGGATGACGCTGCAGTAAGACTTGGGATGGATCCTCTGGAGCTTCGCAGGAAGAACATCATCACGGGTCATTTTCAGGATCCATATCTTGCCCCTATCGCGGCCAACAGCAACGGGCTGTGGGAATGTATGGAGCGGGGAGCGGAATATATCAGCTGGAAGGAAAAAAGAACCAGGTACCGGAATCAGACCGGGAATTACAGGCGAGGCGTAGGAATGTCTGTCTTTAGCTACAAGACCGGCGTGTGGCCCATATCCCTGGAGATTGCCGGTGCAAGACTGAGCCTGAACCAGGACGGTAGTGTTCAGCTTCTGGTGGGCGCCACTGAGATCGGGCAGGGGTCTGACACCGTATTTTCCCAGATGGTGGCGGAGACTCTGGGGATTTCTATGGAAAAAGTACATATTTTGTCAACACAGGATACGGATGTGTCACCCTTTGACACCGGCGCCTACGCCTCCAGACAGAGCTATGTTACCGGGACTGTGGTGAAGGAATGTGCCGGGCAGCTGAAGGAGAAGATTTTGGCCTACGCAAAAGAACAGCTTCTGGACGGGACGCAGGAAATTCTTGATATTACGGAGGGCTGGATTGTGAATGCTTCCGGGGAGCCGCTGGTTTCTCTGGGGGATGTGGCCCTGGAGAGTTATTACAGTCTTGTGAGTTCCTCCGTGCTGACCGCAGAGGTATCCAGACAGGTGAAGAAGAACGGAATTGCTTTCGGTGCCTGCTTCGTGGAGGTGGAGGTGGATATCAGTCTTGGAAAAATAAAGGTGCTGGATATGATCAACGTCCATGACAGCGGAAAGATATTAAATCCGCAGCTTGCCACCATGCAGGTTCACGGCGGCATGTCCATGGGACTTGGTTACGGGCTGTCGGAACAGCTTCTGATTGATGAGAAGACAGGCAGAGTGCTGAATGGAACGCTGCTGGACTACAAGCTGCCCACCATGATGGACGCGCCGGATCTGGCGGTAGACTTTGTGGAGACCACAGATCCCACGGGTCCTTATGGCAACAAGGCTCTGGGGGAACCTCCGGCTATCGCTCCGGCGCCGGCTCTCCGCAACGCTGTGCTCCATGCCACAGGCGTCGCCATTCATGAGCTTCCGCTGTCGCCTCAGCGTCTGGTCGAGGCCTTTGCGAGAGCAGGATTGATACAGAAAATCGCTGTAGAAAAGGAATAGGAGGGGGACGACATGTACGATATCAAAGGCTATTATCAGGGCGATACGGTGGAGGAAACGCTTCATCTGCTGGCGGAGCATCCGTCCGCCAGGATCATTTGCGGCGGTTCTGATGTTCTGATCCGAACCCGGGAGGGGAAGCTGGCTGGCTGTGAGCTTGTTGGAATCCGTCATCTGAAGGAACTGCAGGGAGTGGAGCGAAAGGAAAACGGCGATCTGTACATTGGCGCCGCCACTACATTTACCCACATCACCAATGATCCGTTGATTCAGAAATATATTCCGGTGCTGGGTGAGGCAGTGGACCAGGTGGGGGGGCCCCAGGTTCGGAACATCGGAACCATCGGCGGGAATATCTGCAACGGGGCTGTCAGCGCGGACAGTGCGCCCACGGTATTTTCCCTGGAGGCGAAGCTTCGCATTGTGAGCAGCGGTAAAGAGCGCATCAGCGGGATGGAGGAGTTCTATCTTGGACCGGGCCGGGTGGATCTGAGGCCGGGAGAGCTTCTGACCCACATCATTGTGCCCAGGGAAAATTATCAGGGCTACACCGGGCAGTATATCAAGTATTCCATGCGCAATGCCATGGATATTGCCACCTTAAGCTGCTGTGTGGTGTGTAAGGAGGGATTTGACGGATATCACAGGATTCTGGACAACATCCGTGTAACATTCGGCGTGGCTGCACCGGTACCGTTGCGGTGCCGACAGACAGAGGAGCGCTTGAAGGGGCATGTGATCGATGGGGATATCTTTCAAATGATGGAAAAATCCATTCGCCAGGAGATTAATCCCCGGGATTCCTGGCGGGCATCCAAAGCGTTCCGGCTTCAGATCGGCGGGGAGATCGCGCGGAGAGCCTTTCGGGAGGCTGTCCAAAAACAGCAATTTGGTAATATGTCAAGAGGAAAATGAAAAAGATTTTCTTGGAAAAGG
>CABQGZ010000494.1 GCA_902463835.1 uncultured Lachnospiraceae bacterium | reverse complement strand
TGTTAGGATGTGGTATATCATAATCATAACAAAAAAGGAGGTTTTTCTTTCATGAGCAAAAAATTTTACAGAAAGATGAAGCGAACAAGCAGATTTACAATCAGTATTCTTCTTGCAGCAGCGATATGCTTCGGTGCGTGTTTTGCGGCCTTTGGTGAAAATGGTCTGCTGGCGAAGACGATCACTGCAGAAGCGGCCGAAACCAGTTCTGGTGGAGAGAAGGAACAGGAATTGAAAAATATTGCCATAAATAAAACGGCGACGGCCACAGAGTGTGAATCAGGCGGTGGTTTGTATGACCCATCTTATTTGACGGATGGTATGTATGGCAATTATCCGGCGGAACAACATTTGGGATGGAATACCAGCAAGGAAGCGAACGCAACCATTGATCTTGGCAATGTATACAGTATCAGCAGAATCCTCCTGGTTCCGGTTGCCTTTGAAGCGGGAAAATTCTTCCCGTCGGCCTACAAGGTATCTGTTTCTTTGGATCGGGAAGAGTGGAAGGTAGTTGGAAGCGCTTCCGATATTCCAGCTGTGGAAGGCGTCTCCCAGGAGATTACCTTTGAAGCGGTAAAGGCGGTTTACGTTAAGGTGGAAGTTATACCGCGGAGTGTTCTGGAGAATAACGGTACTACCAGTGTCTGGGCGCAGCTGGGAGAGGTGGAAGTGTATGGCACATATGCCGGGGAAGAAAGCGTCTCTATCAATAAGAAGGCGCTTCGCATGATTCCGGGGGATGTGGATTATCTGAAGATTACTTATAAGGGCGGCGGTAACGACAGTCAAAAAATCACATTTTTTTCCAGCAATCCGTCGGTGGCTACTGTCACAGCGGACGGAAAAGTGGAGGCGGTGTCCTATGGTGCAACAACAATCCATGTCGCAGAATCTGTGTGGGGTACGGAGTATGACGTGTCTGTACTGGTGGATGATTATGTTGCCACAAAAGAATTTATGATCACCGCGTTCTGGCCAATCCAGAACTATAATATGAACGACGACTATCTTGACAACATGAAGGAAGCGGGAATTACCAATATTCAGCTTAACTATGTGCTGAACACGGCCAATTATGATGACAATATGACAATTGCGCAGATGGCGTACGAGCGCGGCATGGGTGTCACTGTCAGTGAAAAAGCATGGGGCTGGGGAGCAATTGCGAATATGACAGACGAACAGATCTATCAGGAAGCGTTAAAATACTCCCATGTGCCGGGCGTGATCGGTTATTATGTCATGGATGAGCCACCAAGTGCGAAGGAGTATGCGCATTGCTTTGCGCCAATCAAAAAAGCAATGCCCACAGCGGATGCGCATTTGAATTTTGTTTTTAATACGTCGAATTACCTGGGGCTGTTGGAAGTGGTAGACGCCAGAGATTTGGAGTATTTGATGTGGGATTATTATATGTATCCTACCGAGGGTTGCTACGAAGGGAATTTCTTCAATTGCAGTAATGAAACGCGTAAGCTGGCTCTGAGATACGGTGTCAAGACGGCACAGTATATTCAATCCTGTGGATTCAATGGTACTTTCCGTAAACCAAATGGTAATGAGATTCGCTACAACGTGAACGCAGCTATTGCTTATGGGAATAAGCAGATTGCATATTTTACATATCGTATTCCGGAGGATGTTGGGGAAACCTTTACTTCGGCGATTGTAAATGCGGACGGTACAAAGACGGAGATTTTTGATGATGTGGCTAAGATCAATGATGCTGTGCTGAAGCTGGGACCGACGCTGATGAGCGTGGAGGCACTGGAAGTGTATCACACGGGCAAGGACAGCGGCGCCAACAATCCGCTGCCTGAGGATTTCTTTTTGCAGCCGAAGAAGGGAACAGATCTGATCGTTTCCTATATGCGCAATAACGATACGGCACAGAATTATGTAATGCTCGTAAACCGCGATTATGAAAATGGTGCGGAAGCTTCCTTTACCGTGGCAGATGAGATTACTTCCTTGCGGTATATCAGCCAGCAGGATGGACAGGAAAAGACATTGGCTGGACAAGGGCAGGATTACATTGTTTCTCTGGAGGCAGGCGGAAGCATTCTTGTGAAGCTGCCGGAGGTTTTTGACTGGATGCCGGACTACGGCAAATTTGTGGAGACGCCTGCCCGGGAGAACAGCGCCATGAATGAAAATACAATCGTGCGGGGCGGTGGAACCAATTCTCTGCAGCTTACGGACGGCGCGCGTATTTCCAACACTTACACGGATGGCTGCGGTTTGCCGGGCTATACGGACACGGTGGCAGATGACACCTATGTCAGAATAGATTTTGGAGGTGGCCAGACTGTAAATAGAATTGATTTGTATCCGGGCAGCAAGGATCAGTTCCCCAGCGATTTTGCGTTGGAAGGATCTTTGGACGGCAAGGCCTGGACAAATCTCCTGGAGGTAAAGGATTATAACCTGGAGACCGACACAGCGGCCTCATTCAACTTTGAAACTGGAAAATACCGCTATCTGCAGTTGAACATACAGAAAACGCCTTCTGGTAAATTACAGCTGTGTGAAGTAGAGACCTATTATGACGATGGAACTATGACGGCACTAAAAACGCTGAATGGGGCCATGACAGTGGATAAGGCAAGAAAACCGGCAGATAATTTAGCGCGATTAGAAGGGGTCAAGATACTATATTCCGACAGTAATGAGGCAGCTCCTTACTGGCAAAGCGCACTCATCAACGATGGTGTGGGTTACAATGCCATCGGCGCCGGTAATGCAGGATGGTCCAGTACTGTCAACCGCACTTCGGCGACGGAGGAGGCATGGGTTGGCTATGAACTTGGAAAAACAAAGCTGCTTGACAAAGTGATCGCGTTCAATGCCTGGGATGACCGGGGGGCGAAGAAAGCGGAATGCTTCCCAGCAGATTACCATGTGGACGTCTCCATAGATGGCGAGACCTGGACCACGGTATATTCCGTCTACAATGACACCAACTGGGAGCAGGTGGGAGCACGAGTGCTGGAATTTGAAGCGGTCAAAGCTCGCTATGTGCGTTTTCGCGGCTCTAGGCTGGGACGCTGCGGAGATGGATTTGCCCTTCAGCTTTCCGAACTGGAGGTATACGGCAGCGATGTGCCAGAGTATGATTCCGTGATGGAGTTCCTGGGTGGCTCACTGCGGACGGATTATGCGGATTACACCAAAACGAGTCTGCGGTTTGGCTACAAAGTGACTCTGCCAGAGGGCGCAAAGCTGGAGAGCTGGTACTGGGATTACAGCGTAAACGGACAGAAAAAGCTGATTAACCGCAAATATGGCGAGAACAAAATGGAAGACGCCGATGGCAGCATAACCACCAATCTTGTAATCACGGGAATCCCGGCCAACTGTTATGACAGAATGCTTTACGCACAGCTGACGGTAACGTATACCTTGGATGGGAAGACCTACACGGTGGCGGAAAATGCCATACAGGAGAGAGCGGTGCAGACGGTGGCAAATGCAATACTGGCCAGCAGTACAGCGTCAGATGCAGAGCGTACATACGCCCAGGGGATTTTAAACGAAGGGAGATAAACATGAAAAAGGAGCGATATGAGAGACCCCAGATAGAATTCCTGAAGCTGGAAATGGAGGATGTGATCTGTACCTCCGGCGGCGACAACGATGTAATATTTCCGGGCAATGACAATG
>CABQGZ010000493.1 GCA_902463835.1 uncultured Lachnospiraceae bacterium | reverse complement strand
ATCCCGCTTATCTCCACCACAAGAAAACCTTGAAACCACAACGGTTTCAAGGTTTTCTTTTTTGTTTTCGCGGAGGACCTTACTCGGCGGTTTTCTAACACATTTTAACACTTGCCGAACCTTCATCGCTTTGCGCAGGCAGCAGCACGCCGGTGGGGTAAAAACTTCTTTGGCGCACCCGAAAGGCGTGTGCAGAACACCATTATGATGGCAAAAGCGGGCGGTGAGCCGATGCAGTCAGCCAACGCGAAGAATCCGTGCATTTTTTGACCGTTCTCCCGTCAGCGCTATATCCGATGGGAGCATTGTTTCTTTTTATCGTTTCTTTTACATCTGAATGAAAGCATCGCCGCTTGACAGCCTATCGTTCGGTAGGTATAATATGAGGAAATACCAAACCCAGGAGGAGTGCACCATGACAGCAAAAGGAACCACCAAGCAGGGGATATTGGATGCCGCGCTGGAATTGTTTTCCGTGCAGGGGTATGAGGCCACTTCCATTTCCCAGCTCGCGGAAGCGGTTGGTATCCGCAAGGCGTCTCTCTACAGCCATTTTGAAAACAAGCAGGCGATTCTGGACGCTCTGATCCAGACCACCATAGGCGAATACGAGAAGCATTCCATTTTTGCCAATGCAGATTGGGATGATCCCGCATTCACAAAGGATAAGGAACATATGACGGCGGAAATGGCGGCGCAGATGTTCCTTGGGCAGATTCGTTATATTCTCCACGATCCGAAAATCTGCCGCGCCAGGAAAATGCTCACCATTGAGCAGTTCCAGAATCCGCAGATGGCAGCGCTGCAAACCAAGCAGAATTACACGGATGTCATGGGCTACTTCACCGGGCTTGTGCGTTTTCTCATCCGTCAGGGGCGGCTCGCAGACTCTGACCCGGAGATCATGGCGGCGCAGCTTTGTCTGCCGATCTCTGCCTGGATCAATCTCTGCGACCGGGAGCCGGAGCGGGAGAATGATGTGATGAAGCTGATCCAGCGGCATATCCAGCAGTTCTTTGACGTTTATCAAGTGAAATGAGTTTGGAGCTGAGAGGATGAGATCAAGCAGACGATCGTTTCTCCTAAATCCGCTGTCTATGCTTTTGGCCGGACTGCTTCTCGGCATTGCAGCGAGACTGTTTGATATCTATTTCCAAAATCTCGGAGAGATCTTTTCCCAGATGGCCATATGGATTCTTTTGGGAACAGGGATCGCGATTTACAGTCCTACAAAGAACGCGGCCATGGGAAATATTTTCCCCTTCTGTATGGGGATGCTGGCGACCTATTATGTGACGGCAGCCATCACCCACGGGGTTTACAGCCGGACCTTTATCATCGGCTGGACGGTGTTCGCCCTGACCTCCCCTGTCATGGCCTATTTTGCATGGATGGCAAAGGAACCCGGTGCTTTCTCAAAAATCATCGCCGCAGGAATCGCAGCTGTGTCGGTCATGAGCAGCGTCCTGCTTTTTGACCATTTGCGCCTTTACGATTTTGTCATTGACGGGGTGCTGATTTACATTCTGTTCTTCAAAAAAATCAAGCGATCACAGAAAAGAAAGGATTGGAACGAATGAAACCGGAGGAATTATATCCATACATAGAGAAAAACCAGCCGAATATCTGCCAGATCAGCGTCCTGCAAAACGGGCAGGAGCCTTGAGGTGAGGCGTGGAACGGATCGAGAATGCGCTGCTTCCGGCACTGCGGCAAAACGAAAGGGTTGAGATGATATGAACTATATCCGAATCACGGAAGAAAACATCGACAAGGAGCACATCTGCTGCGCCATGTCCGGTAAACAGAGCCTTGTGAAAAAAGAGTGGCTGAAACGGCGCTTTCCCGAGGGGCTTGTCTTTTACCGCGGTGAGGAGCGGGGCAAGTGCTTTATCGAGTACATTCCGGCAGAGAAGGCATGGGTGCCCATTGAGGCGGCGGGGTATCTCTATATCAACTGCCTGTGGGTCTCCGGCTCCATGAAGGGGCACGGCTACTCCACAGATTTGCTGGACGAGTGCATCCGGGATGCCAAAGCGCAGGGGAAAAAGGGCCTGTGCATCCTGTGCGCCGAGGGACGCAAGCGGGAGTTCCTTGCGGACCCGCAGTTTCTTGCGCATAAAGGCTTTCTGCTGGCGGACACTTCGGATTGCGGCATTACGCTTATGTATCTGCCGCTTGCCGAGTCCGCCGAACCGCCGGAATTCAAGGCCTGCGCCAGGCATCCGCAGGCTAACGGGAATGGCTTTGTAATTTACTATACCGATCAGTGTCCCTACACCTACTACTGGGTCCCGAGAGTGGAGCAGGCGGCCAAGGAGCACGGCATTCCCCTGAAAACCATTCACATCACCACAAAGGAAGCAGCGCAGAATGTACCGGCGCCGGTGACCACCTACGCCCTGTTCCGGGATGGGAAATTTGTGACCCAGGGCATCCAGTCGGATAAAAAGCTTCTGGCGCTGGCGGGCGTGAAGGAGTGAGATTGACAGTGGAAATCAGATCTTTGGAAAAAGAATCAATGCCTGATACAATGACGGTAAATGACGCGGAATACCGCGTCGTCAAGCTCCTGGGGAAAGGAAAAGGCGGCTACTCCTATCTTGTGACGGACGGAACAGCGCAATATGTTCTGAAACAGATCCACCACGAGCCCTGCGCCTACTACACCTTCGGGGACAAGCTGCGCTCCGAGCTGCGGGACTATGAAACGCTGCGGAAGCTGGGCATCCCCATGCCCCGGCTTCTGGCGGCGGACATCCCGCAGGAGCGCATTCTGAAGGAATACATCGCCGGGCAGACGGTGGCGGAGCTGCTCAAAGAGGGACGGATGGACCCCAGCTGGCTCAGACAGGTGCAGGCCATGTGCGGCCGCCTGTACCCGGCGGGGCTGAACATCGACTACTATCCCACCAACTTTGTCCCCTGCGGCGGAATGCTTTACTACATCGACTACGAGTGCAATGCCTATATGCAGGAGTGGGACTTTGCCCATTGGGGCGCCCGGTATTGGACGATACAGGCACCGGAAAGGCCAGATGAGGCATGAATCATCCTGTGTATAAAGGACAGCTGGCAGGCCGGTGTTCCCGGCAGGGACGAAATGCCAAACCGCCCTTTCCGCGAACATAGAGCAGGATTTCTTTCATTCACCCACGCTTTCATCGTCACGGCGCTCGATCTCAGCAGAGCGGTCGAAGTCGATCTGCAGGATGTCATCCATGGGGATCCTCACACCGCTGCGCATGATTACCAGCCGCTGGTACTCGTCAATTTTTCCGATCTTACCCGTCTCAGTCAGATACGCGCTCCCGTCCTTCCGCTGGTCCGGCTTGAAGTAGGTGACGGAGGCCTCCGGTTCTTCGTCTATAGCTTTCATAAGGAGCTGGAATTTCATATCCAGTGCCGTCAGGGCCTCCTCATCCAGCTCGATCTTCTCATCCGTCAGACGCCCGGTTTCTCTGATGGCGGAGTCATACCCGGTCAGCGCGGCGAAAGGAGCAAACTGCGCCGCACGGTCAGACATCGGCATCTGCGGACGCGTCTTGGAGACGTGGTGCGGAAGGTTCATAATGGAATCGTATTTACTGTTCGTGTGCATTTGCAATCCCTTTCCCAGACAAACTGGAATTTTCAAATTAGTCTTTGCAAATAACCTTTGAACCTTCACCATCAA
>CABQGZ010000492.1 GCA_902463835.1 uncultured Lachnospiraceae bacterium | reverse complement strand
TAGCATCAACTCCCGACAATATGGTATCGGAAATGCGCAGCAATTGACATGAGCTTTTAATTATAGTATTATATCTATTAGATATGATTATGTACTTTTTGACACATAATCAAAAAAGAGTTTGAAGGAGTGAAAGAGATATGTATTGCCACGAGTGTGGGACACAGCTTCCTGATGGGGCGATGTTCTGCCCGAATTGCGGCACGGGCACAGGATCGGCAGCATCGACAACTCAGGGCAGCACAGCAGAGCAGCCACATACTCCGAGCGAACCGGCGGCCGCACCGACGACGGGCGCTTCGCCGACTGCGCCGGTAAGACATCGGCACTTTCCCTTCGGTACGATTGTGGCAGCGGTCATTTTGGTGGCAGCGGTGTGGATGCTGTTTACCAACTACGAAAATAGACCAATACGCGACCTGAAAGGTATTATTTTTACCCAATACGACGTTGGCGACTCGCTGGGGAAGGTCATCGGCGAGAATATGTCCCATACAAAATGGTCTTCTGAAAAACGGGGGAATGACAGCTATGACGTTACTGTATCAGGTGTAGAGAATATGTATGACTCTTTGGTCGAGGCGACTTTCCGGGTGACATACATAGATGATGCCGTGCATGGTGTCCTGACCCGTGCCTCTGTGAATGGACAGGTATGCACCGACGCCTCCGATCTAGCGGTGGTAATGCTGCTGCTTTACGGTCAGCTGGACGAGGACACGCTGGCAGGACTGATGCTATGGAACAGCATATGGTGAGAGGGAGGACACTATGATCGACGGATATTGCCCCAAGTGTCACGAAAAAAGAAACGGTGAGCCAGGAACAGCCTGCGGCATCTGCGGTACGATATTGTGGGGATACGACTCCCCTGTGAACTATTTGTTCGCCGTAGACAGAGGATTCAGCTATATTCATTACAAGGAAATCAACACGGAGGCAGAATTAAAGGACGACTGTGTGGAGATCACGCAGACAAACACGTGGTTCGCATTTTTCAAGCGTCCTTCGTCCAAGGTATCTATTCCTTATGCGGACATACAGGACATAGAGATTTACCGCAGCTGGAATTATTGGAATTTGTTGTTTGCCGCGCTCATTACCATAATCAGCGGTGTGTGCCGGTGGTACTGGATCCTGTTCGTGCTGTTGTTCCTGTACACGGCAGCGGGACGTATTATAGCTATTCACTACAAGGATGACGCCGTTTTGCGTGTACCGATTAGCGCTTTTGGGAAAGAACCCCGCGTAGATCAATTTGTTGCGGAGCTGAACCAACGTATACTAAAGGGGGTACAATGATGGCAAAATTCTGTATCTATTGCGGCAAGCCTATTGATGAAAAAACGAAGTTCTGTCCATTCTGCGGCAAGGCAGCCACGACAGAACAGCCCGTGGCAGTGCAGTCTGCGGTAAGCCCTACATCCGCCAGCACTCTTCCTGCAGAGCCTGCCCCGGCACAGGTTCCTTCACCTCAGCCGACACCGACTTCGGCACCGGCCACTGGCCACACGAACTGGCTGCTGATCGGATCCATCGCTGTGATTGTGGCCGTGCTGGTGCTGGTCGTGCTCCTAGTGCTCCGTGATATGAACACTAAGGATCAGCCACAGAGCACACATGCACAGGACACCCAAAGTCAGTGGCCGGATATCCCCGGGTTCAGTCAGGATGACGTCGAAGGCGTGGCATATACGCTGCTTCCGGAATGTGAACTTCTGTCCTATGGCCGTGTCTACTACAACGAGGATGAGCAGAGCGTATTCCTCTATGATTGCCGCCTGAAAGCACCAGAGGACAGTCTGCTGGATCTCACAGATGCCACGGTGGATATACGGGTGGATCTGAGCGACCCCGACATAAACATGTGCAGCTTTTCCGGCTTTGACGGCACGCTCAAGCTGAAGACCGGCGACTACTTCACCATCTATGATGATGACGGCAACGAAATTGAGGTCTCCTTCGAGGCTCAGCCGTACGTTGTTTCCGGCGGATATGCCATCCAATTCCCCAACGTGTTCGTGGCGGATCTGACGTGGATGGATATACGGGGAATAAGCGACCCAGCCATGTCTTTGGATATGTCCTTTGACATCGCTGGCGACGACAGCCCCTTTGCCTACGCACTGAGCACCGAGGATGATGCCTATACCATCTTTTTGGACACATCCTTCCGCCCGGTGGCCTACACCAGTACCAACTATTCTTAAGTGTAAGCAAAAGGGGCACCTTTCTGCGCACGGAAAGGTGCCCCTTCTATTTTCTTACATGCTTGTACGGGACTTCGCCTAATCCTCATCTATCACGAGATAAAATTTGCGCTTAGACACGGATTCGTTCCAATGCAGCTCAAGCCACCTTATATTTATGTTTGCTATTTCGCTTTATAATCACGCAAAATGCGGTTTTCACTCAAGCTGCATTACAAAAAAATACAAAAAAGACCGAGGCACATCGTCTGAGTGCACCTCGGTCCTATTTTTTCTTCTTTACGGACGGCGTGTATGCTGACCGGATTTTGATTTGCATTGCGCGGTAGTCAGCTTCGTTGATTACCTTCCGTTCCAATAATGCTTCATTGAAGTATTGCAGCATTCCTTCGTGATATGCACTCTCTTTTGTCAATTTCCCTGTCGGCATCGCGCCTTCCTCCTTTCCAGCTTATTATCATGTCCGATGGCATTTCAAAAAATACACGGAACCAGGTGGCCATTTTTCTTGATACTAACGCTATCCCGTCCTTCGCCCAGCTCGTTCAAAATCATCAGCAGCGACGGGAGCTGTTTGACGGGGTATTTTTCCCGCAGCGGCAGGGGATGAATGCCCAACCTTTGAAAATGGGCTAAGCACGTTTCCCACTGTTCTTCTGTCAGCCCTTTCCGCGCTTCTTTGAGGGACGAACTATTCGCCGTTCTCAAAATACTTTTCAGCCGTTTTCGCATTTTCTTCTTCATTCCGTCTGATTTATCAACGATTTCCAGCTGCGCCTTCAGCTTGCGGTACATTCCGCCATACATGCACTTCTGCGCATATTTCAGAATCAATTTCCTGCTATTCTGGCTCAAAGCCTGTATCGCATCTACAGTTGTTTCCAGATGTTCCTTCTTGCTAAAATCCCGGATCCACGCGCGACCACAGTGTAGCTCAACTCTTAAAACGCTCTTTGGCAGCTTCTCTCCCTTCATCAGGCCCTCGCGTTTCATTTGCAACAGTTTGTCATACGCTACCAACTGAGCCCGTCCATTGTCCCAACGCACGGCATGACGCCTCTGTTCGGATTCCTTGACGAATGCGGAGGACAGCGGTTCGCCCAAGCGCAGCAGACGTATCAATTCCGCTGCTGCATTTTTGCGATTCCAGCAGATATTGACACAGAGGTCCAGCCGATGCAGTTGCCATGCGTTCATATCTTCCGGCAGCCCCGCTTTTCGCATGACCAATGTGAAATTATCCCGTATTTCCTCCAGTGTGTCCTGATACGGCGGCGCAATACCAAGATACGAAGCATCCGGTTCCAGCAACTTGCGAGGATTGACCGTCAACGAGATCATGTTCTGGCGCCCACGCGCCAGGAACACCTGAATCCCATTTCTCGAAAACGCATTACACCGCCACGCGAATACCCCGCCGTTTTCCTTCACCGGATAAAACTTGCCTCCGCGGCTGCATTGCCTCAG
>CABQGZ010000491.1 GCA_902463835.1 uncultured Lachnospiraceae bacterium | reverse complement strand
GGAACATACACGCGGTAGCCGCAAGTCCCCCCATCAGGGTCTGTCCCTCTGCGCCAAGATTCCAGAAGCGCATCTTAAAGGCCGGTGTCACCGCAAGCGCGATACACAACAGCATCGCCAGATTCTGGAACAGAATCCACGTCTTTCTGCTTGTTCCAAAACACCCCTTGAACATGGTTCCATATACCTGCACCGGATTATATTTTGTCAAAACAACAATCACACCGGCACACACGATCAGCGACAGTACAATGGCCGCAAGGCGGATGAGCCACGCCTTCCACCAGACAATATCCGCCCGCTTTGTGATATGGAATAAAGGTTCACGTGCATGCTTTTCCACATTATTCATGGTCCTCACCTCCGTTTGTCTTAGTCATCAGAAGTCCGATTTCCTCCTTGGTTGCGGTTCTGCCGTCCACAAGGCCGGTAACTTTGCCGGATCCCATAACGAGGATACGGTCGCACAGCTCCAGAAGCACATCCAGATCTTCGCCTACAAAGATTACTGCAACCCCATTTTTCTTCTGCTCATTCAGCAGGTTGTAGATCGCGTAAGAGGAGTTGATATCAAGTCCCCGCACCGGATATGCAGCCATAAGTACCGTGGGAGATGCGGCAATCTCACGACCCACCAGCACCTTCTGCACATTTCCCCCGGAAAGACGGCGGACAGGCGTAGCCGTGCTGGGCGTCACCACCTCCAGCTGCTCCACCACCTGCTCTGCCAGGTTCCTGGGCGTCTTGCGCTCCAGGAAAGCAGATTTCCCCTTCCGGTAACTCCGAAGCATCATGTTGTCCACAATGTCCATATTTCCCACAAGGCCCATGCCGAGGCGGTCCTCCGGCACAAAGGAGAGACGGACGCCCAACTCCCGGATCTGCATGGGAGTCTTATTTCTCAGATCATCCATGTTGCCTGTTTCCGGATTGTGGTACAGGATCTCTCCGCTCTCAAGATGCGTTAGGCCAGCGATTGCCTCCAGCAACTCCCGCTGTCCGCTGCCCGCAATGCCTGCGATTCCTAAGATCTCTCCCGTTCTGGCGGTGAAGGACACATGATCTAACGCCTTGAGTCCTTCACTGTTTAGACAGTTGAGATCTTTTACGATCAGTCTGTCTTTTGGCTCCACCGGCACGTCTCTGGAAATGTTCAGGGACATCTTCTTCCCCACCATCATTTCCGTCAATTCCTTTTCATCTGTCTTGTCTGTGTCAACAGTACCTATGTATTGTCCCTTGCGCAGCACAGCCACCCGGTCGGAGATCTCCAGAACCTCGTGCAGCTTGTGGGTAATGATAATAATGGCTTTTCCGTCCTTCTTCATTCTCCGCAAGACTGCGAACAGCTTCTGTGTCTCCTGGGGCGTAAGGACAGCCGTCGGCTCGTCCAAAATCAGAATATCAGCGCCTCGATAGAGAACCTTCAGTATTTCCACCGTCTGTTTTTCCGAGACGGCCATTTCGTGTACTTTTTTAAACGGATCGATGTCAAACCCATACTGATCACTGATCTCCTTGATCCTTGCAGCTGACTTTTTGATGTCGTATCCGCCCTCTTCCTTAAGGCCAAGAACGATGTTTTCCGCTGCGGAAAATACATCCACCAATTTAAAATGCTGATGTATCATGCCGATCTTATAGTCAAAGGCTTCCCTTGGCGAGCGAATCACCGCTTCCTTCCCTTCGATGAAGATCTGTCCCTCATCCGGATAATAAATCCCGGAAATCATGTTCATAAGGGTAGTCTTACCGCTGCCGTTTTCCCCCAGCAGAGACAGAATCTCTCCATGACCCACTGCAAGATTCACACTGTCATTGGCACATACACTTCCGAATCTTTTCGTAATTCCTTTCAGCTCTATCGCGAAGTCACTCATATTCATTGCGCATTCCTTTCATTTTGTTCTGTTACAAACAATACTCCCTGAAAAAGGTAAGGCGGAGTGAAAAACGCTCCGCCTTCTTTCCAATTACTATTCCCTTCCTGTTCCGGGCACGATGCGTCCCCTCACAAGAAGTCACAAATAGTAAAGCAAACCAGCTTATTCGCTGATACCGTCAATATACATAATGTTAAAGTACGGTGCAGATCTCTTGGAAGATTCTGCAAATACGCCGTCAACGATCGCTTCGCTGTCCGGAGTGAATGTGCCGTCATCCACAACGTCTGCAAGATATGTATCAAGGGTCTTACCCTTAACAGTAAAGTTCTTGATGTCATACACATGGATAGCGCCGCTCTCCAGCTGTGCCTTCACTTCATCCAGCTTCGCCTGTGTGCCTTCCGCTGCAACTGCTGTATTCAGCTCGGTAAGTTCCACATAGCCATCCTTCAGAGAACCACAGTAGTCAGAAGGAATGGATCCGCCTTCCAGAGCGGTATTGATGATCATCTTGAAGTAGGGAGCCCAGTTGATCTTGGAGGAGATCAATGCTGTGTTCGGTCCCATGGAGATAGTGTTGATGTTGTACGCAACATTAGGAACACCCTTCTCCTCACATGCCTTGGGAGCACCCTCGGAGTCTGCATGCTGGCTGATCAGTACACAGCCGGAGTTGATCAGATTCAAGGCAGCTTCCTTTTCCTTTGCAATGTCAAACCAGGAGTTGGTGTAGGTAACCTTCATGGTAACGCTTGGGCATACGGAACGAGCGCCAAGGAAGAAGGAGGTAAGGCCGGATACAACCTCTGCATAGTTGAACGCGCCAACATATCCCATCTGTGCTTTGTCCTCTGTGATCTTACCCTCAGCGATCATCTCATTCAGCTTCAGACCAGCCGCAACACCTGCCAGATAACGTCCCTCATAGATCGATGCAAACGCATTGTGGAAGTTGGGGATCATTGCGGTCTGTGCCGTTGTACCGGTTGCGTGGCAGAACTGAACATCCTCGAATTCGGTTGCCGCCTGCTTCATGTGAGATTCATGACCAAAGGAATCTGCGAAAACAATATTACATCCCGCATCCGCCAGCTCTGCTGCCGCATTGTAGCATGCCTCAGACTCCGGAATATTGACCTTGATCATAACCTGCTCATCGGTAAGTCCCAGCTCTGCCTGCACCTCTTTCAGTGCCTGGATAAAGTTGTTATCATAGGTAGAATTCTCGTCGTGAAGACAGATCAAACCGATCTTGAAGTCTTCTTTTGCAACAGCCTCCATCTTGGCCGGTTCTGTCTTATCTGTCTCCTCAATGGTGAGAACACCATCCTTCTTGTCAGGCTCCTTATCGCCCTGCTGCTGATTGTCCTGTTTGTTGTCACCTTGCTTATCACCGTTGCTCCCGCAGGCAACAAGTGAGAAGCACATTGCTACTGTGAGAAGCAATGCAATCACTTTTTTCATTTTAGTTCCTCCTTTGATTTTATGTAATGAATGTTACATACGTTCAATTTAGCACAAGGAGATTTTCGCGTCAATATTATTTTCTTTCATACGGCCATGATTTTAACATTTTTCTGGAAATTGTCGAAGTTTGACAAGTATTGCTTCTCAATTGCATAAGTGCCTCTAATATCAAATGGGGATTTAGCGCAGCAAAGAGATCGTTACTCTTGCGGCGAAAGGGACGCAGATTCGGGAGAACCATAGTCCACGCAAACGGGGCAACATTCCGGTGAACTAGCTGCTAACTACGTCTAAGACGCTCAGGAGAGCCTTCGCGCCTAAGACT
>CABQGZ010000490.1 GCA_902463835.1 uncultured Lachnospiraceae bacterium | reverse complement strand
AAGCCTTTCTGTACGCAGGCTCTCAATCCGTTTACATTCCATGATATCAATTTCATTTTGCTAATTCCTTTCTGTGTTATAAGCGAGGGTGTGCATTGGGACGCTTGGAAGCATCTGACTTGCGGTTGTATGTGCCTAATAGGTGCTGCCAACACCGACGCCGCTGTTCATGCCATAGATGAGACAGCAGATCAGGTCGGCCACAAACAGCGTGCACAGCACAATGCAGATCACATTTTTTATCTTTGGCGGAACATGGGCCAGCGCCTTTTTCAGATAAGGGCCGGCGATATAGATGGCGAAGGAGCCTCCAATGGCGAAGGCAAGCAGTCCTGCCAGACAGATGCGGCCATTGAGGTTGGCAAACCAGTCGTCGTAATTCCAGTAGCTGGCATTCAGAAAGAAGTCCAGGCCCCAGCTGGTGACAAATTCCAATATGCCGGCAACCAGCATGATAAGGAGAAAGGTCTTGGGCAGATTGCTTTTATACCGGCCTAAAAGCAGAATGCACAGCACACCGCCTGTGCCATAGATGGGGAGCCAGGGACCATACATGGAGCCGCGGTTTACAAGCTCATGAGCTTGTACAAGATGAAGCCCGACCTCCCATAACCAGCCCACAAGACAGAACAGGAAAAAAAGAAAGACCAGATCTGTGATGTGGTATGGAAAAGCGGTGTCATTGTCATCTTCCTTTGAGATAAGATCCGTCAGGACAAAGACAGGGGCAGTTCTCTGAGGTTCTTGCGGGCATTCCCAGCAGGCAGGCGCGAAAAATGATTCTTCCGTGAGGAAGTGTGTGTAATTTTCCGGACAGTGATACCTGCGCAGAGAGAAATAAATCTCGGCATCTTTGGCAGCGTCATAGGGAACTGCAATCAAAAGGCCTGCCACCGGAATAAAATTGAGAAGCCATACATACCAGAGCGACAGATCCAGTACAAACATTTTCCACTTATATCCCCTGGTCATAGCTTTGGACATAGACAGCGCATCCCGAAAAGGAATCGCTGGATTTTCGGCCAGCAGATAAGGAATCATCCGGTATTGGTAGGACTTGTAAAAGCCGCCCACAATTGTGAGATTCCATAACATGAGCCGAAGGTTATAGCGGAACATGCTCCAGATAATATTCGGAAGATATCTTCGGTGGAAGGGAGCCAATGTCCGGCGGAACATGGTCCGCTTCTGAAAACGTTGTTCCATCACATAGCGATATTTTCCGATGATCAGGGCGTTCTGTAGAAAGAAACGGACCAAAGCGCCAAGCAGGGCGGCCAATAGGAGATACCCCCACACTTCCGCCGCGTTGCGGGCAAAGTATGCGGAGTTTGCTGCAAGCAGGTTGATCAGCCAGGAGAGATCCCGGGCCAGAAAGTCGATTCCGGCAAGTATCAGATCTTGGGACAGCAGAGGTACGCTGTCAATCCAGTCCTCCTCCAGAATGTATTCCTTTAATAATTCCACGTTGCTCCCTGGATTCTCCGGTGCCAGGCCTAACATCTCGTCGATGGGGGAGATGAAACCAGCGGCGTTGCTGTCTGCGCTTCCGATAAAGGAGAACAGAAAGCAGACGCATACCAGCGCCAGCCATGACCATGCTCCCTTTCCGAAGACAGCCTTGCGGATGTTATTCTTAAGTAGTTTTCGATTCCATTCCATTTTCTTTTGTGATCCGTGATACGGTTCCTTTCTTTGGTGTGTAGCTGCGTTCGTTTCTATTTCCGCTATCTGTATAATATTGTGCATGATGAGAGGAAAATTGTCAACAAATTATATTTCGTATTTTGTGAAAGACATATCATCCCAAATGGTGTATACTAAAGGAAAAGCACCGAGAAGGAGGGATTTGCATGCTGGAAAAAATAGACTTATCCAGAAAAATGGAACAGGAGGAGGCGAAAAAGCAGCTGAAGGAGGCGGGAGAAAAGCTGGGGCGGCTGCAGCGGGAGTGCAAGAAGGAGGAGCTGCCGGTCATAATCGTGTTTGAAGGGATGGGAGCCGCGGGAAAAGGCGTGCAGATCAACCGTCTGATCCAGGCGCTGGATCCAAGAGGCTTTGAAGTGTACACCAGCAATCATCCAAGCCGTGAGGAGCGTCTTCGCCCGTTTCTGTGGCGGTATTGGGTGCGCGTTCCGGCCAGGGGCAGGATTGCCATTTTTGACCGCAGCTGGTATCGCAGCGTCCAGGCGGACCGGTTCGGAAAAAAGGAAAACAACGGAAAGATCGAGATCGATTACCATGATATCCGCTCTTTTGAAAAGCAGCTGTGCGACGACGGGACAGTGCTGATCAAGCTGTTTTTGTACATTGATAAGAAGGAGCAGAAAAAGCGGTTCCAGAGGCTGGAGGCGGAAAAAGAGACCGCCTGGCGGATGACAAAGGAGGACTGGCAGCGGAACAAGGAGTTTGAATCGTATCTTCAGCTCAATGAGCAGATGCTGGAAGCCACAGACACGGAGTACGCGCCATGGACGCTGATCGAGGCTGTGGACAAGGACTATGCGGCGGTGAAGATCATCACCACCGTCTGTGAACGCCTGGAATATGCTTTGTCTGAAAGGAAGAAAAGGCAGCAGCCTGGTGGAGAGAACAAGGAGCCTGCCCCCAGAGAGATATTTCAAAATGATGTGTTATCCGGTATAGATCTGAGTAAAAGTCTGACTAAGGAGGAGTACAAAGCACAGATCGACATGCTGCAGAAGAAGCTGGAGAAGCTGCACAATGAGTTATACCGCAGAAGGATTCCGGTGGTGATCGGCTTTGAGGGATGGGACGCGGCAGGTAAGGGCGGTGCAATCCGCAGACTCACCAGCCATCTGGATCCCCGGGGATACCAGGTGAATCCGACGGCTGCGCCCAATGATATTGAGAAAAAGCACCATTACCTGTGGCGTTTTTACACAGAGATGCCCAAGGCGGGGCACATCGCCATCTTTGACCGCACCTGGTATGGCAGAGTGATGGTGGAGCGGGTGGAGGGCTTCTGCACCCAGGAGGAATGGACAAGAGCCTACGGGGAGATCAATGAGATGGAGAAGCATCTGACAAACGCGGGAGCGATTTTACTGAAATTCTGGCTTCACATCGACAAGGACGAGCAGGAGCGCCGTTTCCAGGAGCGTATGGCTGACCCAGCCAAGCAGTGGAAAATCACAGAGGAGGACTGGCGCAACCGGGAAAAGTGGGAGCAGTATGAGACTGCGGTCAATGAGATGCTGGTTCGAACCTCCACCACCTATGCACCCTGGGTAGTAGTGGAGGGAAATTCCAAGTATTATGCCAGGGTGAAGGTGCTTCGAACCGTGGTGGAAGCCATCGAACAGCGCTTAAAAGAACAGTAAGACACTGGGCAAAGAGGGAATAATTGCCCATGACTCGGAAAAATATTTCAGGAGAAAAGTTCAAATATCCCCAGAATGACAATAATGAAGCCTGCCAGAAAGTCGCCGGATCGGGCAAGGGGCTGCAAGGACGACAGCCGGGAACCAAGGCGGTTTCCTGTAATCAGAAACAGAAAACTCAAAACCAGGGTGATCAGGGAGGTCAGGAGAAAATGGATCCCGGCAAAGCTGGCTCCGATTCCCATCCCGGCGTTGTTGATGGAGAGGGCAATACCTATGGCAAGTGTTTCTCTGTGGGTGATGGCAGACTGCATCGCTGGTTTCTTTGAACTATGTGTTAG
>CABQGZ010000489.1 GCA_902463835.1 uncultured Lachnospiraceae bacterium | reverse complement strand
GATAAGGTAAAAGCGATTAAAATTGATGGCGTGGAGCCTACGGCCGCCAATATCAAGGACGGAAGCTACCAGATTTCCAGGCCTTTTCTCATTGCCACAGGCAGCACGCCCAGCCAGGCGGCCCAGGATTTTATCGCCTATATTCTGAGTGAGAGCGGGCAGCAGGTGGTGGAGAAGGCAGGCTACATCCAGGTGGTTGACGAGCCGGAGACATTTGAGAGCAGCATGGCGCAGGGAAAAATTGTGATTGCCGGCTCCTCCTCCGTATCGCCGGTGATGGAGAAGCTGATCGAGGGGTATAAGACGGTCAATCCAAATGCCCAGATAGAGCTGCAGACCAGCGATTCTACCACGGGAATCCAGTTTGTCATGGACGGTACAGCTGACATTGGCATGGCCTCCAGAGAACTCAAGGACAGTGAGCAATCCTTAAACGCGGCGGCAATTGCCCTGGACGGCATAGCTGTGATCGTCAACCGGAATAACACGGTGGAGGATATGACCAGGGAGGAAGTAAAAGATATTTTCACCGGTGTTCGGGATGTCTGGTAAAATGCGGGCCCATAGGTATGTTTTTGATGCCTGTCTGCCGGCACAGATAATCGACTCATTTCAAAAGGAGCAGCTATGAAAAAAATCAAGGAAAACACAGCGCAAGTTCTGTTCTTTGTGGCGGCCGTTGCGTCCATATTGGCGGTGCTGCTGATCTGTATCTTTTTATTTATCAACGGTGTTCCCGCCATGGGTAAAATCGGACTGTTTCGATTCCTCACAGGAACCGCCTGGAAGCCGGGGGATGTTCCTGCTGTCTACGGCATACTTCCCATGATCGTAGGCAGTATCTATATCACAGCGGGAGCAATTCTTCTTGGGGTTCCCATCGGGATTCTGACGGCTGTATTTCTGTCCCGGTTCTGTCCGAAGAAGCTCTATGGGCCGTTAAAAGCGGCGGTAGATCTTCTGGCCGGGATTCCCTCGGTGGTGTATGGCTTTTTCGGGCTTGTGGTGCTGGTTCCGCTTATCCGGAACGGAACGACGGCTCTGGGGGAGGCCACTGGATGGAAATGGGTTTACTCCAACGGAAGCAGTATCCTGACTGCCTCTGTTTTGCTGGGGATCATGATCCTGCCCACCATCATCGCGGTCAGCGAAGCCTCCATCCGGGCAGTGCCCCAGAGCTATTACGAGGGAGCTCTGGCTCTGGGGGCCACCCACGAGCGCAGCGTCTTTTTTACGGTGCTTCCGGCTGCAAAGTCGGGCATTCTGGCGGGGGTGATCCTAGGGATCGGCCGAGCCATCGGCGAGACCATGGCTGTGATCATGGTGGCCGGGAATCAGCCCCGGATCACAGGGAATCTTTTCAAGGGAATCCGGACAATGACCGCCAATATTGTGATGGAGATGGGGTATGCGGAGGGCTTACATAGAGAAGCCCTGATTGCCACCGGCGTTGTGCTCTTTGTGTTCATTCTGATCATTAACCTGTTGTTTTCCCTGATGAAAAGGAGGAGTGAGCAATGAGAAGTAAAGGCAGGCGAGGAGCCCTGTCCTGGGCGCTGTATCTGATGGTTATGGGCGCTGCCATTGTAACCTT
This sequence comes from uncultured Lachnospiraceae bacterium, assembly GCA_902463835.1. Classification (GTDB taxonomy): domain Bacteria; phylum Bacillota; class Clostridia; order Lachnospirales; family Lachnospiraceae; genus 14-2. The sequence goes on along the minus strand of CABQGZ010000489.1, from coordinate 2,098 downwards.
TGGTGTTTTGATCTTCCTGGTGCTGTATATACTGGTGAAGGGACTTCCTCATATCACGCCGTCCCTGTTTGCGTGGGAGTACACCAGTGAAAATGTGTCACTGCTGCCGGCGCTGATCAACACGCTTTTTATCGCGGTGGTGTCTCTCGTGATCGCGGTTCCCATCGGAATCAGCTCCGCCATCTATTTGGTGGAATATGCCAGGCGGGGCAATAAAATCGTGCAGGTCATCCGGATGACCACAGAGACGCTGGCCGGCATTCCGTCCATTGTATACGGACTGTTCGGATTGTTGTTTTTTGTAAAAACGATGAAGCTGGGGCAGTCCATACTGGCCGGTTCCCTGACCTTGGCCATCATGATCCTTCCACTGATCATGCGCACCACAGAGGAGGCTTTAAAGGCAGTGCCGGACTCCTTCCGGGAGGGAAGCTTTGGCCTGGGGGCAGGCCGTGTCCGCACCATTTTTCGGATCATTCTCCCCTCGGCCACGCCGGGAATTCTGGCGGGGGTGATTCTTTCTGTGGGGCGTATCGTGGGGGAGACGGCGGCATTGATGTACACCTCCGGCACGGTGGCTAAGACGGCCCACGGCCTGATGGGCTCCGGCCGTACCCTGGCCTACCATATGTACAATCTGTCCAGCGAGGGCTTCCACACCGACGAGGCCTATGCCACCGCGGTGGTGCTTCTGGCGCTGGTGATGGTCATCAACTGGATCTCGGGAATGGTGGCGAAGCGGCTGACGAGAGTCTGACAGGAAGAGCCAGGCCAGGAAATGTATGTGTAAAGAGAATGAGAATATGCCATTTAAGAGTATGACCAGAAGGAGAGAAGTATGGTAACAGAGAAAAAGAAAAAAATTGATATCCGAAAGCTGGATTTATTTTACGGGGATTTTCAGGCCTTAAAAAGTGTGAGTCTCCCCATTTTAGCCAATGAGATCACAGCCTTCATCGGGCCCTCGGGCTGCGGAAAATCCACGCTGCTGAAAACCTTAAACCGCATGAACGATCTGGTGGAGGGCTGCCGGATCCATGGGGAGGTTACCCTGGATGGTGTTGACATCTACCGCAGTCTGGACACCAATGAGCTGCGCAAGCGGGTGGGCATGGTGTTCCAGAAGCCCAATCCCTTCCCCATGAGCATCTACGACAACATCGCCTTCGGTCCCCGCACCCACGGAATCCGCGGGAAGGGAAAGCTGGATGAGATCGTGGAGCAGTCCCTGCGGAGCGCGGCCATCTGGGAGGAGGTGAAGGACCGCTTAAAGAAGAGCGCCCTGGGCCTCTCCGGCGGTCAGCAGCAGCGGCTGTGCATTGCAAGAGCCCTGGCGGTGAACCCGGAGGTGATCCTGATGGATGAGCCCACCTCGGCCTTAGACCCCATCTCCACCTCCAAGATCGAGGATCTGGTGATCGAGCTGAGAAAGGCTTACACCATCGTCATGGTGACACACAATATGCAGCAGGCCACCCGGGTGTCCGACAAGACGGTGTTCTTCCTCTTGGGGGAGATCATCGAGCACGGCCCAACGGAGAAGATCTTCTCCATGCCGCAGGATAAGCGGACGGAAGACTATATAACAGGAAGGTTTGGGTGATACCATGAGAAATCGCTTTGACAGACAGCTGGAACAGCTGAACAACGAATTGATCGAGATGGGCAGCATGATCGAGCACGCCATCCAGTCGGCGGTGAACGCCCTGGTGAAAAAGGACATTGAGCAGGCCAGGGCCGCCATAGCATACGATCAGGAGGTGGATCGCCAGGAGCAGGACATCGAATCCCTGTGCATGAAGCTGCTCTTACAGCAGCAGCCGGTGGCCAGCGACCTGCGCCTGATCTCCGCGGCCTTGAAGATGATCACCGACATGGAGCGGATTGGCGACCAGGCCGCCGATATCTCCGAGATCACCATCATGCTGGCGGACCAGCCCTATGTGACGGAGCTTCATCTGCTGCCCCAGATGGCCATGGAGACGATCCTGATGGTGACCCACAGCGTGGAGGCTTTCGTGCAGAAGGATCTGGCTCTGGCCCAGTCCGTCATCGACCACGACGATATCGTGGACGATCTGTTTGACGACATCAAGGG
>CABQGZ010000488.1 GCA_902463835.1 uncultured Lachnospiraceae bacterium | reverse complement strand
CTCCATTGATCCCGCAAAATGCGTGAAGTGTGGAGCCTGTATAGAAAAATGCCGTTTTGGCGCGATATATAAAGAGTAATTGGAGGTGTGGAACATGGAAATGATTACATGTAAAATAAATGGAGTCGAGGTGTCTGCACCTGCCGGTTCGACTATTTTGGAAGCGGCAAAGCTGGCACATATTCAGATACCGACGCTCTGCTTTTTAAAAGAGATTAACGAAATCGGCGCATGCCGTATCTGCGTGGTGGAAGTGAAGGGCGCAAGAAGCCTTGTGACCGCCTGCGTATATCCCATCAGCGAGGGGATGGAAGTATGGACCAATACGCCGAAGGTTATCGAGTCCAGAAAGAAAACCCTGCAGCTGATTCTGTCGGATCATGACCGGAAATGTCTGTCCTGCGTGCGCAGCGGCAACTGTGAGCTGCAAAAGCTGTGCCGTGAGTACAAGATCGACGACGAGTGCCTGTATGACGGCGAGAGCAACCATTATGAATTGGATGAGACCGCTGCTCATATGGTGAGAGACAACAACAAGTGTATTCTGTGCCGCCGCTGTACCGCAACCTGTGAGAAGGTACAGGGGATCGGCGTCATCGGAGCCAACGAGAGAGGCTTTAAGACCTATATTGGCTCACCTTTCGAGATGGGACTTGGAGATACCAGCTGTGTATCTTGCGGACAGTGTATCGCAGTGTGCCCCACCGGTGCAATCTACGAGAAGGATTACACAAGTCAGGTATTCGAAGCCATTGCAGATCCTGATAAGTACGTGATCGTACAGGTTGCTCCTGCCGTGCGTGCGGCTCTGGGCGAAGCCTTCGGCCTGCCCATCGGCACAGACGTGGAAGGAAAGATGGCCGCTGCGCTGCGCAGGCTGGGCTTTGACAAGGTGTTTGATACCAACTTCTCCGCTGACCTGACCATCATGGAGGAGGCTCATGAATTCCTTGACCGTGTTCAGAACGGCGGTGTGCTGCCGCTGATCACCTCCTGTTCTCCGGGCTGGGTAAAATACTGTGAGCACTATTTCCCGGATATGACAGAGAACTTGTCCAGCTGTAAATCTCCCCAGCAGATGTTTGGCGCCATTGCCAAATCTTACTATGCCGAGAAGATGGGTATCGACAAGGAGAAAATGGTGGTTGTCAGCGTTATGCCCTGTACCGCCAAGAAATTTGAGATCGGCCGTCCCGATGAGGATGGCGCCGGCGTACCGGATGTAGATATCGCGATCACCACCCGGGAGCTGGCCAGAATGATCGAGCGCGCCAGCATCCAGTTTAACGAGCTTCCGGACGAGGAGTTCGATCTGCCCTTAGGTCTTGGCACCGGTGCGGCAGTCATCTTCGGCGCAACCGGCGGTGTTATGGAGGCGGCTTTACGTACTGCGGTAGAGACATTGACAGGCGAGGAGCTGGCAGCTCTGGACTTTGTGGATGTCCGCGGCATCGAGGGTATCAAGGAAGCTTCCTATGAGGTGGCAGGCATGACGGTGAAGGTTGCGGTAGCTTCCGGACTTGGCAATGCCAGAATGCTCTTGGATAAGGTGAAAAACGGGGAAGCCGAGTATCACTTTATCGAGATCATGGGATGCCCCGGCGGTTGTGTCAACGGCGGCGGACAGCCCCAGCAGCCGGCCAGCGTACGGAACTTTACGGATATCCGTGCAAAGCGTGCGGAGGTGCTTTACAACATTGATAAGGCCAATCCGATCCGGAAATCCCATGAGAATCCGGCTATCAAGGAGCTCTACGCAGAGTATCTGGGCGAACCGGGAAGCCATAAGGCACATGAGCTTTTGCACACCACCTATATTAAGCGGAAGATTCATGAAATCTAAGAGAGAATGAGATAGAAATAAGGGTGTTGCCTGGGCAATGCCCTTATTTTTGGAGGAGGAAACCATATGGACATCATTAATTTTCAGGACGCAAACTGTATGCATTGCTACAAATGTCTGCGCTATTGTGAGGTAAAAGCCATTCGCATCGATCAGGGACAAGCTCGCATCATGGACGAATATTGTGTGCTCTGCGGAAAATGTCTGGAAATATGTCCGCAGAATGCCAAGACCTTTTCCAGTGACCTTGACCGGGTGAAAGGGATGCTGCAGCGAGGAGAGCGCGTTATTGTATCGCTTGCCCCTTCCTACCGGGGAATCCTGACGGAAGCGGAGCCGGGCAAGGTGGTAGGCGCTCTGCGAAAGCTTGGCTTTGCCCAGGTGCGGGAGACTGCCGAGGGCGCCAGCTATGTCACAGATGAGTATGCGCGTCTGCTGGCAGAGGGAAAGATGGACAATATCATTACCACCTGCTGTCCAAGCGCAAACGCTCTGGCGGAAAAATATTATCCTTCCATTCTTCCGGATCTGGCGCCGGTGGTATCACCCATGGTTGCCCACGGAAAAATGATCAAAGCAATGTATGGGGATGATGTGAAGGTGGTATTCATTGGACCCTGTATTGCGAAGAAGGACGAGGCTGAGCGGGATGCGCGGACCAGAGGCAGTATCGACGCGGTAGTCAATTTCTCGGAGCTGGAGGAATGGCTGGAGGAGGAGCAGATCTGTTTTGAGGAAAGTGAAAGCCTTCCCTTCGACAATCCTGATCCGAGAGTAAATCAGCTGTATCCCGTGGAGGGCGGAACCATCCGCTCCGTTGTGCGCCGGGGCATGAGTCAGGAGTATCAGCGAATCTGCGTCACAGGAATCAAGAACTGCCGCGAGCTGTTTCACAGCATCAAAATGGGCCGTATTCACCATTGCTTTATTGAGATTATGATCTGCGAGGGCGGCTGTGTCAATGGCCCTGTGGTTACAAAGAACAGGGGCTTCCGCTTCAAGGCAACGTTGGATATTGAAGCCAACGCCAGGAACGAGGCACCCGAGCTGCCTAAGCTTCCGGATCATGTATCACTGACAAAGCATTTTGCACCGGATGCTCACAAGGACAAGATGCCGTCAGAGGCAGAGATTCAGGAGATATTAAAATCCATCGGGCACTATAAGGCGAACACCGAGTTCAACTGCGGCGCCTGCGGCTATTTTACCTGCCGTGACAAGGCCATTGCTGTCTACCAGGGGAAGGCTGATCCGCAGATGTGTCTGATCAACTCCTATGAGAAGGCACAGTCTCTCTCTAACCAGGTGATGGAGAATGCCCCAAATATTATTTTTATTGTAAACAGTGATATGAAAATCATGGAATTCAACCCCAAGGCGGAAGAGTATTTCAAAATATCACGGTCGGAGGCATTGGACCGCTATCTGTTTGAGCTCATTGACACGAAAGATTTTGACGAGGTATTTCTGACCCAGGAACCTGTGATGCGCAAAAAGGTTAAGATGAAGGAGCTGGGAATCACTGCTCTTGAGACTATCGTTCCGGTGGAGAACCAGGATCGGATTCTGGCAATCTTACAGGATGTCTCTGACGAGGAAGCGCAGCTGGAGCTTCTGTATGACAAGCGTCTGGAGACTGTAAAAATGGCCCAGGCAGTGGTTGACAAGCAGATGCGTACAGCCCAGGAGATTGCTGGATTATTGGGTGAAACCACCGCTGAGACAAAGGCGATTCTGACAAAGGTGCGCGATATGATGCTGGAGGACGAAAGATAGAAATACGTTCCATGTTCCGGGATAAGAACAAGCGATGAAAGAAAGGAGCAGTGCCATGGGATTTCATGTAGATCTTGCGT
>CABQGZ010000487.1 GCA_902463835.1 uncultured Lachnospiraceae bacterium | reverse complement strand
GTGTGTATGTCTCTGAACAGAGAAGTGAGAAAAAACAGCAGGAGGAGCAGGCGAAATTAGAGCAGCAGAGGGAAGAACTGGCCAGGCAGCAGGAGGAGAGCGCAGCTGTGGATCATGTGATTAATCCCAAGGAGGATGATTTTCTGGATGCTCCGGATGTAATTTCCACGAAGGACGGAGAGGCGCCTGTGGCGTCCGACCCACAGATGCCGGCGGAGAGCCCGGTGGAGGAAGCGCCGCCCGCAGAGAACACCCCTGTGGAAAGAGAACTGCATTTTGACGGGGCAACCGACATGGGTTGGCCGCTGTCCGGCAATGTGATCATGAATTACAGCATGGATCAGACTACCTATTTTGCCACGCTGGATCAATACAAGTATAATCCGGCACTGGTGATTCAAGGCGCAGTCAACGATAAGGTTGTGTCTGTGGCGGATGGGAAAATCAGTAATATAGAAACAAATGAAGTGACGGGCTGTACCGTGACAGTAGAATTGGGCGACGGCTACAGTGCTGTGTACGGGCAGCTGAAGGAAGTAGAGTTGAGCGCAGGAGACTATGTTGACGCAGGCGATACCATAGGGTATGTCAGCCCGCCTACCAAATATTATTCTGTGGAAGGTCCCAATCTGTATTTCCAGCTTATCAAGGATAACGCCAGTGTGGATCCAATGGAATTTTTGGAATAATAGGGCAAATGAGAGAACAGCCTGTCAGGGCTGTTCTTTTGCTGCGTACTGTTTGAGACATCGCAATTAATTAGGCACAGAAATTGGATTTTGTGATATACTATAGTATAGCTGGAACGGCTATCGGTAAAGTGGATGGCAGCAAGGTTTTGTATGACCAAAATTCGCAATCGTAATTTTTACGTGCCCCACATTTTATCTGCTAAGATACGGATAGGTTTTGGTCGATTGCTTTATATAAATTGAGGCCCAAGGGCCTCTCTACATAGGCGGGATAACATGAATGTGACTTATATACTGCGGTGCAGCGATAATACGCTCTACACCGGCTGGACCAACGACATAGAGAAGCGGCTGGCTGCCCATAACCAGGGCTGCGGCGCCAAATACACCAGGAGCAGAACTCCGGTAGAGCTGGTCTATCTGGAACGCTTTGAGACGAAGCAGGAGGCTATGAAGCGTGAGGCGGCAATCAAGAAAATGGCGAGGCGGGACAAGCTGGCACTTATTGAGGCGTATGCCGGAGCTGTCACAGCACCGGCATCCCCGCCACAAAGAAGTACATCATGATGAAATGGCATACGCTTCCAGCCATCACAAAGAGATGAAAAATCGCATGAGATCCAAAATTCTTGTGTTTTGTATTGAAGATCGGCAGCTTCAATGCGTAGATCACTCCGCCAACGGTGTAGATGATCCCTCCGGCCAGCAGCCAGAAAAATGCTTCCCGGGAGAGGGAATTCAGTATCTGGGTAAAAGCCAGCACGCACACCCAGCCCATGGCAATGTAAAGCGCGGAGGAAAACCACTTGGGGCAGGTGATCCAGAAGGCCTTCACCAGAATACCGGCAATGGCGATTCCCCATACCAGCGCCAGCAGACCGTAGCCTACGGTACCGCCCAGCACGATGAGGCAGACAGGAGTGTAGGTTCCGGCGATCAGTACAAAGATCATCATATGATCAATTTTCCGTAAGATACGGTTGGCACGCTCTGACAGATCCAGGGCGTGATAGGTGGCGCTGGCTCCGTACAACAGGATCATGCTGAGTATAAAAATGCCCAGTGATACCACATGGACGGAATCTGGATTTTGCGCTGCCTTGATCAGCAGTGGCATGGCCGAAAAAACAGCCATCAGCATACCGATAAAATGTGTAATAGAGCTTCCCGGGTCTTTTAAATGAAATTTCATTGTAATCATCCATACCTTTCGTTGTTGTCATTCATTGCTTCTTGATGGGGCCGCATATCAAAACTTTTGCAGTAATATCATGTGCAGAAGTACAGATATAATGCAATGTAGTATTAAAAACTACGTAATATCTAAACGAATACTACCATAAGAAACTGCTAAAGTCAATAGATATTTATTGACATTATTTCCAGATTCTGTTATGCTGGACAGAGTTTTCAACAAGAAAGGAATTATATGGAAAAAATTAGATTTGATGAACTTGATTTGTATCCTCAGATATTGAGAGGAATAGAGGAAATGGGCTTTGAGGAGGCGACTCCCATCCAGGCAAAAGCGATTCCAGTGCTCATGGCAGGAGGCGATGTGATTGGACAGGCCCAGACTGGAACCGGCAAGACGGCAGCATTTGGCATTCCACTGCTGCAGAAGATTGATACGCAAAATAAGAAAACCCAGGCCATTGTGCTCTGCCCTACCCGGGAACTGGCGATCCAGGTGGCGGAGGAGATCCGGCATTTAAGCAAATACATGCATGGCGTTAAGATTCTGCCGGTATATGGCGGTCAGGATATCGGAAAGCAGATACGCTCTTTAAAAGGCGGCGCCCAGATCATCATCGGCACGCCGGGCCGCGTGATGGATCATTTGCGTCGGAAGACCATCCGCTGCGATGAAGTCCATACCATGGTACTGGATGAAGCGGACGAGATGCTGAACATGGGCTTCCGCGAGGACATTGAGACCGTGCTGGGATATCTGCCCGAGGAACGGCAGATCGTACTATTTTCAGCGACGATGCCGAAGCCGATCCTGGAGATCACAAAGGAGTATCAGAAGGATGCTACGACCATCAAGGTGGTGAAAAAGGAGTTGACCGTTCCGAACATCGAACAGTATTACTACGATGTAAAGCGGAAGGATAAAGTGGAGGTGTTAAGCAGTCTTTTGGACATCTATAACCCCAAGCGCTCTCTGGTATTCTGCAATACCAAGCGGATGGTGGATGAGGTGGTCGGCGCCCTGCAGGGACGAGGCTATTTTGCGGAAGGACTTCACGGAGATATGAAGCAGGTGCAGAGAGACCGCGTTATGAACAGCTTCCGGGGCGGAAGAGTGGAGATCCTGGTGGCTACGGATGTGGCGGCCAGAGGCATTGATGTGGATGATGTGGAGGCTGTTTTCAATTATGACCTTCCACAGGATGACGAATATTACGTACACCGAATCGGCAGAACCGGCCGTGCCGGGAAATCCGGTCAGGCCTTCACCTTTGTAAAGGGCAAAGAGGTGTACAAATTAAAGGATATCCAGCGGTATTGTAAGACGAAGATTCTGGCAAAGCCCATTCCTAGTGTGGAGGATGTAGCCCAGATTAAGCTGGAGAAGATCATGCAGCACATTGGCACGGTGATCGAGGAGGAGGATCTGACCAAGACCATCGACGCGGTGGAGCAGTATGTCAACGAAACAGATTACACGGCTATGGATATCGCGGCAGCCTTCTTAAAGCTGGCGGTAGGCGGCAAGGAAGAGCAGCAGCCGGTCTTAGGCTCATCGGAATTTGAGTTTGGCGATACCGGTGCGGAAGAGGGCATGGTGCGGCTGTTCATCAATATCGGCAAGAAGCAGAATGTGAAGCCGGGAGATGTTCTTGGAGCGATTGCAGGAGAGAGCGGCATGCCGGGAAAAATGGTTGGAGCCATCGATATGTACGATAAGTATACCTTTGTGGAGGTGCCTAGGGAGTACGGGAAAGAGGTGCTGCTGGCCATGGCGAATTCCAAGATCAAGGGGAAGACGATTAGTATTGAGCCGGCGA
>CABQGZ010000486.1 GCA_902463835.1 uncultured Lachnospiraceae bacterium | reverse complement strand
AAACATCCGGTTCAAAAGGCTCTGGAACGCTCCCGCAATGCCGTTTTTCACCGTGTTTGAACCATAAAAGCTCACAAAGTTTTTATCCGGGTCATACAACAGGGCTCCGTAATAAGAGCCTTCGCTCAATACGTATACATAACCCCGGGAATCCGCCACGGTTCGGATGGGCCGGAAATCAAAATTTTCCGGGATAAGCGGAGAATCCGGCAGGGTAAACATATCCAGGTATGTGCCGTCCTTATCGCAGTGGAGCACCCGTCTGTTCTCCGTATCACTGATATAAATGGAGCCGTCTTTATGAACAAACAGATTATTGGCGTCTTTAAATTCATAAGCGTCTTCTCCAATCACAGATGTGATCTCTTTCACAAGCTGATACTGTTCATCCAGGATCACAATTCTGGACTCTTTATCCAGCAGATAGACATATCCCCTTTCATCTGTACATACATCCTTCAATTCTGCAAAGGCTTCCACGCCGATGGCGGAAGCATCCAGCACACGCCTGGTCTCATACATCGGCCGGTTACATACCGCTTTTCTCCCCGAGCCTGACAGGTCCGACCAGTAAGTATAACTTTCATAGGGTACATATTGCGAAGTCTCAGCGAATGCAGGAATGGCTGTTCCTATGCTCAGCATCACCGCCGTAAGGACGAGCATGATGCACCGAACTGTCTTTTTTAACATTGGATCCCTCTCCTCCCTCAAAAGTTACTCTTTAATGCCGGCGCTTGCCATGGCTTCTACTACGTTGCTCTGGGAGATCAGGTACACCAGGATCGGCGGGATCATCATGATCACCGTGATCGCCGCTGCATTTCCTGCTCTCGCCGTACCTCCCGCCACGATCTGTGACGTGATCATCGGAAGCGTCTTCAGCTTTTCGGTGAGTATCGTTGTGGTAGGTGCACTGCTCCATGCATCCCGGAAGCCAAACAGCATCAGGGTCAGCCATGCAGGCTTTACGATGGGCATCGCGATCTCCCAGAAGCTCTTCCAATTCCCTGCGCCGTCAATCTTTGCCGCCTCCAACAGCGCGTCCGGTATGCTGCCCTCCATATACTGCTTCATCAGAAACACACCCATGGTCGTGGCAAGCTGCGGCAGGATATACATCCAGTAGGTGTCGATCATATGAAGCTTGGAATAGACCAGATAGCAGGGGATCCCCAGTGTCGTGGCATTGAACATCAGCGCGAACTGGATCACCCAAAAATAGGCATTCTTTCCTCTGAATTTCCCTTTTGCCAGCACAAAGGCGGCCATGGCGGAAATAATGATATATATGGCGGTGGTGGCTGCGCTCACCCAGATACTATTAAACACATATCTGGAGAACGGAATTGTCAGATCGGATAACAGATCCGGCAGCGCCGTATAATTCGTTATCACCGGCCGCTTGACAAAAAAACGCGGCGGAAATACCAGTAATTCCTCTAAGGGCTTGAACGACGTCACAACAGCGTACACCAGCGGCAGCACAGAGAACATTCCGCCCAGGATGAGAAATGTGAAGTAGAAAAAATTTCCCGCCCTCGATCTTCTGAAACGCTTGCTGTAACTGCCTGCCCTGCCAGAGAGTCTTCCCAAAACTGTAAATCTCTTCATCCTCCCCACCTACCTTTCGACCATGGACATGAGCTTGCCAACTATAAGCCTTGTCACAAACATCATGAGAAAAAGCACCAGTGAGATTGCAGACGCATATCCATATTCATAGCGCACGGTAGCCATGTCCGTCATATGTGTCACGATGGTATCCGCCGCATACTGGGCGCTCGGAAAGCCCGCCAGCTCGATGGCGATGGCGCTCACGGAAAAGGAGCTCTGTATCTGCATGACCGCGCTGAACAACAGCATATGCGACATACACGGCAATGTGATATAGCGCAGCTCCTGCCAACGGTTGCGCACGCCGTCGATGGTACCGGCTTCATACAGATCGCCGCTGATATTCTGGAGACCTGAGATATTGGCCAGGAACGACACGCCCATGCTCTGCCACAATTGGACAATGAGCAATATGGGCATGATATATTCCGGTGTTTTCAGCCAGGAAATTGGTTCCGTTATCACGCCGATGGATAAGAGCAGGCTGTTCAGATAGCCGTAGCTGTCGCCGCTGAACAGCACCTTCCATATAAAGTAAGCATTTCCGGCCAGGGACGGCGCGTAAAACAGAAAAGACAGAATCGCCCTCACCTTTGGCGGAAATTCGTTTACAAACCATGCCAGTACAAAGGAGAGTAGAAACCCGATAGGCCCGGCTATGACCGCAAACACAAAGGTATTTTTTACTACGATCCCGAAGACCTCATCATCCAGAAAGATTCTCCTGAAATTGTCCAGACCCGCAAAAGCCGGTGCATTCAACAGGTCATAGGAGGTAAAGCTCAGCACGATAGAAGAAATGATCGGAATGATCGTAAACAGTACAAAAAACACCGTGAACGGAGCGATCATCAGATACAATGACATGTTTTTTCGTACGTTATGTGTTCCTCTATTGTTATTTCTTGATAATTTCTGCATATTCGCCCTCTATTCTACCGGTATTCTTCGATCTTTCTCGCGATCTCGTTATCAGCAACCTCCGACCACTTCGTGATCGCATCCTTCGGATTCGTATCATTATTCATGACCGACCAGAACGCCTGGTCCACCGCTCTGGCAAGATAATAGCTCCCCGGCACCTCCGGCACTTCCCTCACGTTTTCCCACTGGGAGAGTAATTTTTCCAGATCCTGAGGGTTCCAGGAGAAGTTCTGAAATGCCTCCACATTGGCGGTGGCAGTCCGTCCCAGGACTCCCAGGATCGATTCTACGTTATTACAATATCTTATCTGTGTCTCGGCAGAGGTCCACCACTTTAAAAATTCCCATGCTTCCTTGGGATGCTCGGTCGCCTTTATAATGGAGCATCCCGTACCGCCGCCGGCCACATAGGCATTCCCGCCTTCCGTTCCGGGTACGTTGGCCATACTCCAGCGTCCGTAGATCTCCGGCGCCGCGCTGTACAGCGTCAGGTACGTGGTATAAGGTGCGATGCCAAGGGGCATGGAACCATTTCGGAAACGGTTATAGAAGTCTGCTTCCTTTAAGAAGCCGTAATCCGTATACAGCCTGGTCCACTCTTCGAATATCTTTATGGCCTCTGCGCTGTCCATGGCGGTAGCGCTTAATTCGTCATTGTAAAGGCTTAAGCCGCTCTGCATCATAAGGGTCGGATACTGATTCAGGCTTCCGATCCCTGCGTCCACGGTGGTACTGCTGGCAATCTGCGTATAAGGCAGATATACGTTCATGTTATGGCGGCGGATGACAGTGGAGCAATACAGGAACTCCTCCCAGGTAGTTGGGATCTGAAGCTCTAGCTCTTCAAATACATCCGTGCGGTAAAACATGATAAAGAAGGTCTGGGTATCCGGCAGCGCATATAATGCGCCGTTATGCCAATACGGTGTATCCGCCCCTGCCTGGAACCTCCCCAGCACCTCCTCATAATCTTCAAACTGTGTCAGATCCAGAAGGGCGCCCCGCATCCCATAGTTTACCGGGCTTGTCCTGGAAAGCTGCAGCATAAGATCCGGATAATCGCCGGAAAGCAATCCGTTGATCAGCGTGTTTGCTGTGATCTTAATATCCACCTTGATCCCGGTTCTGGCCGTAAAAGAATCCCGAATCAGGGAATCCAGTGCCGCCACCTGGTCC
>CABQGZ010000485.1 GCA_902463835.1 uncultured Lachnospiraceae bacterium | reverse complement strand
AAAACCGCTTTCCAGCAAGATCTTTTCCGGCGTTATAGGCAGTTCCCGATGCCACACGCCGGTGGCATTGTAAATGGCGTGCGCCAGAGCCGGAGCCGGAGTGTTGATGACGATCTCACCGATGGATTTCGCGCCAAAGGGATGGGATGGCTCATAACTGCTCTCAAACTCCACCCGCAGCTTTCCGATGTCCAAACGGGAAGGAATCCGGTACTGCATCAAAGAATTTTCTTTGATCCGCCCTCTGTCGGTATACTGGACATTCTCGCAGAGCGCCATGCCGATGCCCTGTACCAGTCCGCCTTCCGTCTGCACTCGGGCCAGGTTGGTGTTGATGACTGTGCCGCAGTCCACCACAGCCACATAATCCAGAACCTCCACACTTCCCGTCTCCTTGTCCAGCTCAATCTCCACCATGCCGGCCATAAAGGGCGGCGGGGAGATCTCGGAGGAGTGGCTGGCGGTCACCTTGACAGTGTCCGGGTTACCGCTGACAGCGCGGTAGGACAGCTCCTCCACCGTCACCCGGCCTTTGTCGCCCGCCCAGGTTTTTCTCTGCACACAGCCTTCCGAGAATTCTACTTGCGACACATCGCACTCCAATACGCGGGCTCCCAGAGCGCACAGCTTCTCCTTCAATTCTTCACAGGCCTTGTACACCGCCTGTCCGGTGACGTAGGTGGTGCTGGAGGCATAGGAGCCGGAATCATAGGGCGAGATATCGGAATCCGCCCCAAAGACCGTGATAGCATCCACATCACACTCCAGGCATTCCGCCGCCATCTGCGCCAGAATCGTGTCACAGCCGGTTCCCATGTCGGCGGCTCCGATGGTCAGGTTATAGACGCCGCCCTCCTCCAGACTGATGGTGGCGGAGCCCACATCCACGAAGGAGATGCCGGAGCTCTGCATGGCCATGGCTACACCGATACTTCGCACTCTGCCGTTTCCCATATCCCGGACTGGCTGCCGGCACTTCTCCTCCCAGCCAAACATGCTTCCCGCCCTGTCCAGACACTGACTGAGGGTACAGCTGCTTAACGTCTCGCCAAAATAAGAGTGCATAACCTGGCCCACCTGCACCATATTCCTCTGACGCAGCTCTACCGGATCCATATGCAGCCGTTCCGCCAGCTGGTTCACCGCTGATTCCATGGCAAAGGTTCCCTGGGTGGCCCCGAAGCCACGATAAGCTCCCGCCGACTGGGTATTGGTGTACACCACATCATAGGAGAAGCGGTGGGCCTCCAGATTCCCGTTGTAGAGCGTGATGGTCTCCTCGCCGGTCAGCGCGACGGTGCAGGGGCTGTGTTCTCCGTAGGCTCCCGCGTTGGATAAGGTTCGGATCTCCACGGCGCGAATCCTCCCGTCCCGCATGGCTCCCAGCTTCACGGACACTTCCATCTCATGACGTGGGCTTCCGGCAATCTGGCATTCCTCCCTGGTGTAGATTAATTTTGCAGGGCGCTTTGTCTTCCAGGTTACAAAGGCGGGATAAATCTCCGCCACCGCAGTCTGCTTGGCGCCAAAGCCGCCGCCAATCCTTGGCTTTGTCACACGGACCTGTGATTTGGATATGCCAAGGGCATTGGCTACGATACGCCGCACATGAAATACGATCTGGGTGGAGCTTACAATGTGCAGTCTGCCATAGGCGTCCAGCTGTGTATAGGCCCGGAAGGTCTCCATCATGGCCTGCTGGTTGGCTTTTGTGTGATACGTCTCCTCCAGAATCTCCTCGCACTCGCCAAAGACGGCGTCCACATCCCCGTGGGCGCGAACCTCATGGGCACAGAGATTGCGCCTGTGATCCCCGCCGCAGGGATACCCTTCCGACCAGTCCTCCTCCGGATGAATGAGGGTGGGATTATCCTTGGCCTCATGAAAATCCAGGATCACGGGCAGGCGCTCATACTTTACTTTGATCCGCTTCATGGCCTGATCTACCGCCGCCTCTGTCTCTCCGGCCACAATGGCCACCGCGTCACCCACGAAGCGGACTCTGTCCTCCAGAATCAGCCGGTCATAGGGACTCCACTCCGGATAACTTTGGCCTGCGATGGTGAAGCGTTTCTTCGGCACATCCTGATACGTATAGATCGCTGCGATTCCATCCACCTTCTCGGCAGCCTTTACATCAATCTCAAGAATCCTTGCATGGGCATGGGGACTTCGGAGTATTTTCACAATCAGGCAATTGTCCGGTGCCAGGTCATCGGTATAGAGAGGCTGTCCCGTGAGCAGGGACATGGCATCCTTTTTTCTTATGGGCTTATTCACCATACTATAGTTGCTGCTCATACTCTGCCCGCTCCTTTCTCGTCTGCCTGTATTTCCTTTTTGTATGCAAGATAGGACTTGATCCCCCGCATCTGGCCCTCATAGCCGCTGCACCGGCACAGATTCCCGGCCAGATATTCCAATATCTCCTCATCGGTGGGGTCGGGATTCTCCCGGAACATAGCGATGGCATTCATCATAAAGCCCGGGTTGCAGAAGCCGCACTGCTCCGCCCCCTGGTCGGCAACATAAGCGCCGAAGGCCTCCGCCTCCTCCGTAAGCCCCTCCAGGGTAGTCACCTTCTTCCCCTCTGCCCGTGCTGCCAGCATGCTGCAGGAGAGCACCGGCTTGTCCTCCACAAATACGGTGCACAAGCCACAGTTGGAGGTCTCGCAGCCACGCTTCACACTTTTGCAGCCGCGACTCCGCAAAAAGTCAATCAGCAGAAGATCAGGCGCAATCTCCGCTGTAACTGATCTTCCGTTTAATTCCAATGTAAGCTTCATCTTATGTCTCCTTCCATAGCCAGCAGTGCGCGTCTTACCAGCACCTTGGCAATTCTTCTGCGATATTCCGCGCCTGCCCGCATGTTGGAGCCCACCTTCACCTGCTCCTGTATGTGTCGGGCAAAGGCCGCTGCACTTTCCTCTGTGATCCCATCTGCAAGAATGTTCTCCTCATCCACAAAGCGCACCGCCCGCCCCGGTCTGGCGCCGATGGTACAGTAAAAGTTTCCGCCGCGCTTGGCTACGGCACAGTTTAATACGGCAAAATCTGTCTTTGTATTTCTCTGGCTTATGTATTGGATCTGGAGCGGTACTTTTTTTATGATCACGGCTGTCAGAATATCACGGCCGCCGCCTTCCACCAGAAATTGTTCCAGGGGCAGGACGCCTCTCTGATACAGCTCCACATATGTATCCATGGCTAAGAGCAGCGTCAGAACATCGGAAAACCCGTATCTTCCAAAGACACTGCCCCCCAGAGTTGCACAGTTGCGAAACTGTACGCCTACAATGGGTTTTAGGGCTTCTTTGACAGCGTTGCCCGTATAATGATTCAATCCTTGGTACTGCTCCATCTGCCGCAGGGAGACCATGGCTCCGATCCGAAAGGCTTCTTTGGTCTCCTCGATCGTATCCAGTTCCAGGCCCGACAGGTCGATGGCCGTGTTCACTCGTTTATCCGAGAGCTTTAACCAGAGCATGCCTCCAAGGATCACGTTTCCTTTTTTCTGGTTCAGTTCGTATGCTTCCGCCAAGGTTTTCGGTTTTATATATTCTTTAATCTTTAGCATAGGGTATCCTTTCTGGAAAATCTCTTGTCTTTTGGGACTATGATACCACAGAGGGGAGTTGCTTTCAAGGGGGGAGAGGCGGCCCATGTCAGACGCAAGGGGCCGCGCAAGGGAAGGGGGCGGCCCATATTTGGTGCAAGGGGC
>CABQGZ010000484.1 GCA_902463835.1 uncultured Lachnospiraceae bacterium | reverse complement strand
CACCCAGCTGTCGCAGAGCCACGAGGTGTCGGCCAGTCCCAGCTCCGTGGGCGGCAGCCACCAGTCATCGCCGGACGGCTCCCAGCCCTCGGGATAGTCAAGACCCGTTTCCCTTAATTAAAGATATTGTTGGGTAAAAAAGAAAGGTCAGTCGATTTTGCCGATGAAGCGGTAGTAGATTTCTACTTCCTGCTCACGACTTCCGTCCTCGCCCTTGACAGCTTCGTGGACGGTTATTTTTTCAATTAGAGTGTTCAGAAGTTCGGCGGTCAGCTCCACAGGGTTGACATACTGTTTCATTAGGGCAATCCACTTTTCAGCATCCGCTGCGGTCTGTACGGCGGCTTCCATCGTTTCGTGAAGCTGTCTTATTTTTGTTTCAAGTTCCTTTTGCTCGTTCTGGTACTTCTCGGACAGCATATTGAAGTTATACTCGGTTATGCGTCCGGCAGACCAGTCCTCATACATTTTAGCAAACAGCCCGTCAACCTCGGCTTTACGCTTCTCTGCCTTTTTCAGCTCCGCAGCCTGCTTTTTCTTCGCAGAGTTTCTTTCCCTGTCGCTGGCATTGAGCAGCCGTTTCAGCAGCTTGTCCTCGTCTTTCTGTACCATCATAGACCAGTATTGCAGTCTTGCAAGCACATAGGCATACAGTACATCATAGCGGATATAGTGCATGGAACACTGGCGTAATCCCTGTCCGTACTTACTGCAATGGTAGTGTGCATAGGGATTTTTGTTCTGGCTGTTTACACCATAAGCCAATGACCATCCGCAGTCCGCACATTTTACCAGCCCGGAAAATATCTGCGTTGTGCCATTCTTCTGTCGTCTGCGTCTGCTTGCAATCAGCTCCTGAACTTTTTGGAACACTTCTTCGGAAATGATGGCTTCGTGGGTATTTTCCACACGATACCATTCTTCCTGCGGCTTCCGCACCTTTTTCTTGTTCTTGAATGAAATGTTGCTCTGCTTGTTGTGAACGCTGTGACCGATGTAGGTTTCCTCTTTCAAAATGCTCTTGACCTGTGCTATCGTCCACGCATAGGCTTTTTCTGCGGGCGCACCGGCGTAGATATTGGCGAAAGTCCCATATCTTTCATAGTTCAGCCAGCCGGGGGTAGGTACTTTTTCTTCCACCAGAATCCGTGTAATGCTGGCGGCACCCCTCCCGTGTACGGCAAGGTCAAAAATCTTCTCTACAATCCAGCGTGTTTCCGGGTCGATCAGAAGATGACCTTTTTTGTCCGGGTCTTTTACATAGCCCAGCGGTGCATAGGCTCCATAGTGTGCGCCATTGGCAAATCTTGTGTGCATGGCAGCCTTGACCTTTTTGCTGGTCTGTCGGGCGTGCATTTCATTCAGGATGTTTAAGAACGGGGCAAGCTCGCTTTCTCCGTTGATGGTGTCCACATTGTCATTGATGGCAATGTAGCGTACTCCCTTGCTGGGGAAATAGATTTCCGTGTACTGACCGGTCAGGATATAGTTTCTTCCCAGACGGGATAAATCCTTTGTGACAACGCAGTTGATTTTCCCGTCCTCGATGTCATCAATCATCCTTTGGAAACTTGGACGCTCGAAATTTGTCCCGCTCCATCCATCGTCAATGTACTCGTCTACAACGGTCAGCCCATGCTCTGCGGCATACTGCCTAAGCATCATGCGCTGGGTCTGGATACTGCCGCTTTCCCCCTGTAATTCATCGTCACGGCTCAATCTCAAATATAGTGCAGTGTTATAAATCGTTGTATTGTATGGTTGTTTCACGGTTAAAAATCCTCCTTCTAAAAGAAACAACCCACGCTTATACAATACTCGCTGGTACAAGTATATCATAAGCGTGGGCTGATTGACAGTCGTTATTCCGTATTTTTTCAGGAAGCGGCGGCAGCGTGCTGGATCACATCTTCCAGCAGACTGTCAAGCGGCTTCCCATCCTGTGCGAAATGCTCCGATACTTTGATACGGACTTTCCCCATGACAAAATACTGGGTGCCGTCTTTTTCGGTAAGCAGGGTGCCGCTGTTTTTGTTATTGCTCTCGTTTTTGCTTTTTGCCATAGGCAGTTACCTCCATAAATGAAATATGCCCGACAAGGGAATGTCAGGCAGGTGTACAGCCGCAGACTGTCTCCATGTCAACCAAACTGTGTCAACCGGCAGAAAAGACTTTGAAAACAATCCATAGGCGCTCTATGATTACTTTTTACTTTTTCTTTGATTTCTTGGTTGACATGGTTGACAAAGGAGAGAAATGCCCCAAATATCAGGCTTTTCCCCGTCAACCGGCTGTCAACCGAAGCGTTAACCAAACTGTCAACCGGTGGCTTTTCAGAATGGCAGTTCCATTTGCCGGGCTTCTTCTTCCGTGATTTCCTGAAAACCGTCCCCCTCCGGCGGGTCTTGGTTGACACGCTCCCAGCCTTTTTGAGAACCGTATTTCTTATACCGCTTCGGGCTTTTGTAGGCTGCCCAGCCCTGTATGATGCCGCCCGCAATGCCGGTATTCATAATCTCGCAGATTGCCCGTGTCTCCCAGTCTGCCGGGGAATTTAAGTTCCCCAGCGCTTCCTCATAAAGCTGCTTGGAACATACCCTGTCGCCGGTGTAGTCCTCCAAATAGGCGTAGATCATGCCAGCCTGTGTGTCCTCCTGCATGAAGTCCTGCTGATGGGCGTTCAGGTATCGGTTCATTTCCATGCTGAATGACAGCTTATACTTCCCACTGCGGTAAACCGTCATGGCTTCCGCCCACATCTGTTCGATATACGCCCTCGCCGCCGCTTCATCGT
Source organism: uncultured Lachnospiraceae bacterium (assembly GCA_902463835.1). Classification (GTDB taxonomy): domain Bacteria; phylum Bacillota; class Clostridia; order Lachnospirales; family Lachnospiraceae; genus 14-2. The sequence continues at coordinate 931 of CABQGZ010000484.1, read as the reverse complement.
CCAGTATGTGAACCTCCGCCCGTTCCGGGTACACCGTCACGGGGAGAAAGCGCCGGTTGCCGGTGCGGTCACGGGGTAAAAAGTCCTGCCGGTTGGTCGTCCCTCCAAATACACATTGCCGCAGCCGGTCTGCCGGATGTGTCTCATACGGCACTTTGTAGGTTTCTTTCTGGCGGCTTAAGAATGACTTGATTTCCTCAATACTCTTGGCGTTGGCTGTGGCGATCATCTCCGACATCTCGATAATCCAATGCCCTTGAAGCTTGCGGTACACATTTTCATCGTCCAGCTTCTTCAAATCGTCTGAAAACCATTCGTCCCTGCCTGCCAGCAGCCGGAAAAAGGTAGATTTCCCGGCTCCCTGACCACCAACCAGACAGAGCATGACCTCAAACTTGCTCCCCGGTCTGAATACCCGCCGGATGGCTCCCATCAGGAACAGTTTCAAGGCTTCATAAGTGTATTCGTCCGTATCGGCTCCCAGAAAGTGATGCAGGGCATAACGGATGCGCTCTGTGCCGTCCCATTGCAGGTTGTTCAGGTAATCCCTGACCGGATGGTAGCGGTTTTCATTGGCAACAATCTTGATGGCGCTCTGCACCTTTTTCTCGCTGATAAGCCCGTAATTTTCTTCCAGATACAAAAGCAGGTAGTTCATGTCCATGTCGGTCAGCGTGGTATCCTGTGGAGTTAATACAAAGCGGCCCGAAACCGTTTGGAAAAATGAAAGAAGACTCCGCACACTTTGGTATGGGGCTATACAGCAGCCAGATACTATGTCTGAAGCATGGAGGAACACTTACACTGGAAAACAGCAAAAGTTATGGCGCAACGGCTACTGCTTCTTTCCAAATAAATCAGAAACCTTGAGCGTTTTTTGAGATTTCTGTTTTATGGCTGAGCGGTTATGTACTATACGATTGTCTTGATG
>CABQGZ010000483.1 GCA_902463835.1 uncultured Lachnospiraceae bacterium | reverse complement strand
GAAAACCTTTGCCCCGCATTCGTCGGCCAGAGCAGCGCCAAAGCCCAGGGCGTATTCCAGGCCGCCGCAGGTATAGCCGCCGCCGTGGAGATACAGAATCGTGCCGTCCCGCCGGGGATCATCCGGCAGCACCCAGGCCCCTTCGAAGTTTTCAAAATCATGGTGCTTCACCCGCACCTGCCCATGGTGGACCGCCCGCATGAGCTCCCCCACGGCATTCTGCCCCTTCCGGCTGGTCTCCAGCGAGCAGTTTGTAAGCCGCGGCTTCATATGTGCCAACCGCTCCCGCACCATTTTCGCAGATAATTGCATAGTAGTTCCTTCCTCTGTCCGCGCAAAGTCCCGATACTTGTTCTTTCGCTATAGCATACCATTTTTGCAGGGATCTTGCAACGTCCAAAGCGGAATTTTCACAATTTGGAAACAAGCACAGGGCTAACCTCTACTCCAATTCTTTCCGCAGCTTTTGCAGCGCCCGCTTCTCAATGCGGGAAATATAGCTCCGGCTGATGCCCAGCCGTTCCGCCACCTGCCGCTGCCGCAGCGGCGCCCGGCCTCCCAGGCCATAGCGCAGGATGACCACCCTCCGCTCCTGCTCCGTCAAGCACCGTCCCATAGCCTGCCGCAGCCGAAACACCGCCTCCCGGTCACTGACCTGCTCCAAAAGATCGCAATCCTCGCAGATCACATCCATCAGCTCCAGCGGCGCCCCATCCGTCCCGGTCTCGATGTAGTCGGACAAGGACACATCCTGGGCGCTTTTGCGTGTAGAACGAAAGTACATCAAAATCTCATTTGCTATCCTCTCCCCAACGACTTTTAGAAGCGTTGGAGGGTTCATTTTTTCCCAGGCCGCTATTATCCTCCTCAAAATCGCCATAATCGACATCTGCGAAGGCTTCCAGGGGTTCTTCTTCGCCACTTTCGTCGTCCATGTGAGCTAACCTGTCATCCATATCGGGGAATTCAATATCACTTTCATCCGCACCAAACAGAACCACATGTGCATTCACACCGTCCCAAATCACCTTGCGGACAACGGTTCTGATTGCTGCTCTTTTTTCCTCGATGGACATATCATCAATGCTGGTACGGAACATGGACAGCATCTGCCGCAGCAGATCAAACTCAGCATCGGTAAGTGAATTGACATTGACCAAACCTTCCAGCTCATGGATGCGGTTCTCCACATCCCGGTTTATATCGGACAGTTCTTCAATGCGCTTCAAAACACGAGGCTTGGCAATAGAGTCACCAACCATACCCAAAGAATCAACAAGGCCATTGATGGTTTTTTCGTTCATCTCATGTTCTACCCGAAGTTCCTCCAGCTGCCGCTCATACTGTTCCCGCTTGCCGGTGTAGAACTCACGGCTCTTTGCAAGCTGAGAAATGAAACTGCTGTCATGGTCTGTCAGAGATTTGATTTGCTCAATGATTGCTGCATCTAGGATATTACCATTGGCATTACGGCGGTTGCAGCGTTCCCGCTTGCTCCGCTCTTTCATTTTGCATACATAGGTGTAAATGACTTCACCAGAAGCAGTTTTGCGCTGGGACAGTTTGGGGTACATCCTTTCGCCGCAGGAGCAATACACCAAACCGGTCAACAGGGCTTCATTATTCCGGGGCTTGCGGTATGCCTTGGATTTATTTCTGTCCAGGGATTCCTGCACCTTGATCCACTGCTTAGAGGGAATGAAACCGGGATGCTTACCAATAGCAATAATCCACTCGCTGACCGGAAGAAGCTGTGTAGTTCTTCCCTTTTCCTGGTTCGTGCGGTTGTAGGCCATGATACCGCAGCTTCCGTCAAATGCTTCCTTGGGGAAGAAAATCTCCGCTTCCTTTTCTATGAAGTAGTTGTAGGCATCTTCGTCTGCAACCATATAGACAGGATTCTGCAAGATCGCCTTGATTGCAAAGCGGGTAAAGTCCTTTCCCTGCTTGGTTTTGATTCGCTGCCGCAGCAACTCTGCTTCCACAGCGGTCAAAGAATCCGTTTCTATATAGAGGTCAAAAATCATTTTAGGAATCTCGATTTCCTCAGGAATCGGGATCAGCTTATAAGATTTCCGTTCTTTTCCGTCAATGGTGATCTTACTGACGGAACCGGATTTGAAGCCGGTGGGCGTATTGCCGCCCAGCCAGCGACCGGTCTTTGCCAATTCGTGCATATTATCCCGGATACGCTCAGCAATGGTTTCACGCTCTAGCTGGGAGAACACGGAGATAATAAACATCATGGCTCTGCCCATAGGGGTGCTGGTGTCGAACTGCTCCTTAATGGATACGAAAGATACATCCAGCTTGGTCAGTTCATCGATCAGCCCCGTAAAGTCACTGATATTACGGCTGATTCTGTCCAAGCGATAGACTACAATTGCCTTGAATTTGCGCTTACGCACTTCCTCCATCATCCGTTTGAAGTCCGGTCTTTGCAGATTACCGCCGGAGAATCCCTCGTCCTCAAACACAACACAGCGATCCACATATTCCTCGCCGAACATATTGCGGACATACTCTTTACAGAGTTCCACCTGATTGCCAATACTTTCACCCTTGCCAGTGAACTTGGATTTACGGGAGTATATGGCAATCTGTTCTTCATTTCTTCGCATATCTTTTTCCTCCCTCTTGATATGTGATGTTATTTGTACTATTATATCACAGCGCAACTAATGTGTAAACAGGAAGATATCGATGTGGGATGTGGCAAGTGTGTTTGAAGAAGCAGGCAACACTGGAAACTGACAGGCCACACTATCAGTATCCAAAAAAGAAAGGCCACCTGGCTGCGCTAACGCTCAGTCAGGTGGTCTTGTTATGCTTATATCACATCGCCAAGATACGCTTCATACAGTTTTTCTACATTCTCTTTCGCGGCATTTTCAAACCGCTCGTATGCATCCAAAAGGGTCTGTCCCCTGGATGTCAAGACACTTCCGGCCCCGGAAGGACCGCCTTTGTTTCGCAGCAGCAGCGGATAACCTAACGCCTCTTCCACAAAATTGAGCATATTCCAGGCAGTGGAATAGGAGATCTGCATACGGCTGCAGGCATCCCGAACGGATTGGGTCTCCCGGATCTGACGCAGCAGTGTTATCAGTTTTGTATCCAACAGCTTTTTTCCCCGGCTGATGGTGAACTCCGAAACCAAACGGGTCAGTTTTCGCTCATGGTCTGCAATGAAGTTCTTCTCTGCCTCAGTAGCAGGCAGAATCACCCCTATATCTTCCACAGGCAGGGAAACAAAACCAGGCAACGCAGCCATCGCTGCCATATCGGACGCAGTACAAACCCGGTGGGCGCAACTGCTCTTTATGAGCAGCGGCTGTCCGTTCTGTCCGCCAAAGCAAGGTAGTACCATATTTTCCGCAGATGCTAACATATCCACCAGAGCATCCGGATCCACAAGGGGATAGTCTGCATCCATCAAAAAAATCCAATCGCATTTATCTGCCAGGGAATGAATGCCTAAGGAAATGGATGTACCCTGGTTTTCCGGCTGTGGATTCTGTAGAAAGAATACGCCATACTGGGCAAGCTGCTTTTCCATTTTCTTGTCGGACGGTCCCGTAACCACTGTGATCCGTATCACACCGGTTTTCTGAAGGGTTGCAATCATTCTTTGGGCAACGGTAATCTCGCCTGAGGGCAGCAAGGGATTGGCGTTTTTGCCCGCTGCAATCAAAACAGCGCCGAGCTTCACTATGTTCACCTCCTG
>CABQGZ010000482.1 GCA_902463835.1 uncultured Lachnospiraceae bacterium | reverse complement strand
ATTCTATATTGGGCATATGTCAAATATTTATTGACATATGCCCAATAAAATCTTATAATGGAATACACAAAACAAGGAGGGATGCCCATGGCAAGACCTGTGAAATGTCGGAAAGTCTGCCACTTTCCTCAAACACTAGAATTTGTTCCAGTCCAGTCGGCAAAAAAAAAGGAACCAGTGATCTTATCGGTGGATGAATACGAAGCCATCCGCCTCATTGATAAGGAGGGGTTCAATCAGGAGCAGTGCGGCAGTTTTATGCAGATTGCCCGAACCTCTGTGCAGCGGATATATGAAAGCGCAAGAAAAAAGCTGGCAGACAGTATCGTAGAGGGGCGTCCTCTGCGTATTGAGGGCGGAGATTTTTCCCTTTGTAATGGGCAGGACAGTAACTGCAGGCGCAGCGGATGCTTCAAGCGTCTGTATCATCAACAATATCAAAAAACAAAAGGAGACAACATTATGAGAATCGCAGTCACTTATGAAAATGGACACATATTTCAGCACTTTGGTCATACGGAAAATTTTAAGATCTATGACATCGCCGACGGCAAGGTGATTTCTGCCGAGGTTGTAAATACCAACGGCAGCGGTCACGGTGCCCTGGCTGGTGTGCTGAATGCTTTGCATGCAGATGTACTGATCTGCGGCGGCATCGGCGGCGGCGCCCAGGCGGCATTGACAGAAGCGGGAATTCGCTGGTACGGCGGTGTTTCCGGTGATGCTGATGAGGCTGTGGCGTCCTTATTGGCGGGCAATCTGGCCTATAACCCAGATGTGAGATGCAGCCATCATGACCACGAGCATGGCGAGGGTCATACCTGCGGCAATCACGGATGCGGCGGTGAACATCACTGTGGCGGGCATCATTGATTATTTTGTGACAATAAGATTCAACCTCATCAGACACCCCGCAATGAAATACGGGGTGTTTTTCTTCCTCAAATCACCGTCAGCAAGAAAAGCGCCGCCGCCAGCTCATAGGACACAAAGGTCATAAGCCCCAGCTGTTCGGTCAGATCGATCTTCCCCATCCGGTAGCCGTGATAAATGCAGCTGGTAATATATCTGCTGTCCCGCTTCAGCTTTAGCTCCGCAAGCTCCCGTGCCAGCTCCATGGTACTCAAGCCGTCAAAAAGGTTCAGACACACATTATCCACGGGAATCAGCTGTGCGAGCAAGTTGTCCACAAATTCCCCAAGATACCAGGGCTCCCCGGTGGGTAAGCCAAAGATCTCGCCGCAGATCTGCGCCGCTCCCACAAAATAGTCCCTTCTTGTATAGGTGCCCTTTGGGAGGTGATCCTCAATATTTCCACAGAGACGCTTGCTGTCTCCCGGTTTGACGAACTTGCTGAAGGTCCCTTCTGTCAGATAGGATTCCGTTCTGGCCACACGGCTCACAAAGGAGCGGATTTCCTCCCGATACTGATCCAGATCTTCCCTGTAAAATGTATATCTGCTGCCTTCCATTTTTCCAAAGGCCTTCATGGTATCGTAATATCCCAACGCCCGGTTGCTGTCCAAAACGGAGCGTTCAAAGTTCAGCATGGTTCCCAGGGACCGGCTGGGCGTAATGTACTTCACATAAGGCTTATTCACATAGTTGGGATGCTGAGGACTGGTGTGCAGATCCACTGCGATCACCTCGTCCGCTCCCATCTTCAATGCCAGATCAATGGGCAGGTTGTCGTAATAGCAGCCGTCCAGATACAACTCCTTCCCAATCCTATGCATGGGGAATACCGGGAAAATGGAGGCTGACGCCATGATATAATCCTTCAGCAGCCCCTGTGGGATCTCCTCCTTGGTAAGCTCCATGGATTTGAGGGAGGAGAACTGCACCGTTACAAGACCGTAGTCCACGTCGGAAGAACGCACCTGGGCCTCATCCACCAGCCGGTCAATAAATGCAATGAATGGAGAGATGTCCGCACCTTTATTTTTTACATATTTTTTCAAAAAGGGGCGGATAGCCTCCCGCTGGTTGTACATGCCCTCGATGGTGGTGGTGAGATTCAATCCGTCCACCATCACGTTCTCCATCTCAATGGTGTCCCAGATCTCGCAGGCCCGGTCATACTCCCGGGTTGCCATCAGAGCTCCGTTGAGCGCGCCGATGGACGTTCCGGTGACGATCTCATAGTCGATCCCCAATTCCAGAAGGGCCTTCCAAACGCCCACCTCGTAGGCTCCCTTCGTTCCTCCTCCGCCTAATGCGATTGCTCTTCTCATGTAGTATCTCCCTCCTTCATATCTGCTTCCGCCATGCTATTTTTTATGCACTTCCGCATAACACTTGTCGCACACCTGCCAGGGCGTGCCAAGAGACAGGGGACTGCCGCAGTACCGACATTTGCGGATGTAATCCTTCTTATTTTTCGCTAAAAGACGCATGATGGTGCCCTCCGTCTTCTCCCGTTCCCGGTCCAGCCGATCCATGTCATAATTCTTGCCCAGCCGGGTGGAGAACTGATAGTACAGATCCAGCATCTTGTAAAAGGTCTCATAGCGGCCAAGGCCCGAATCCCGGCACATGATAAGCGCTGGAAAATGCAGGGACACGTCCGCGGTATACGTCTTGCAGTAGTACAGCCACAAATCCACCAGGTCACGATTCTTGATATCAATGGAACAGGTGAGCATGCGGTAGAGAATGTGCTTGTCATCGAAGCCATCGATCTCCTTGCGCTCCCGGTATGCCCGCTCGTACAGGAACAGCTCCTCCTCGATACTGATCTTCTCAAAGGGCGGCGCCGTCTCCACGGATTTCCAGATCTTTAACACCGCATCCAGGGGCTCGTCCATATCCAGCAGCACCTGGGGAAAGCCCAGGCTCACGTGATCAAGCTTCGGCTCCTGCTCCCCGAAATGTTGCTGAATGTAGGACAAGGCCTCCTCCCCCATGGCATTTACAAAGCCTGCGTCATGGATGCCATACCGCCCGGCCCGCCCGGCAATCTGCTTGATCTCTGCGGCGATCAGCGCGCGTGTGCTTTTTCCATCGTATTTCTCTGTCTGCATGAACACGATCCGCTGTACCGGCAGGTTCAAGCCCATGCCGATAGCGTCGGTGGAGACCACCACCCGAGTCTCCTTCTGGGTAAAAAGATGAATCTGGCGACGGCGAATCTCCGGCGGCAAACTGCCGTAGATCACGCTGGCCTGGATACCGTAACGCTCCAGGCGCCCCGCAATATCCAGAACCGCCCGCTTGCTGAAGGCGATCAGGGCATCTCCTTCCTTCACATCCTCCGGGAACCGGAAGGCTTCCGTCTCACACAACAGCGGCGTCTTGCGCTCATACCGGCGGATCTCGTAGGTGTCGTTACAGAGCTCGATCAGATGGATGAGCGCCTCCTCCGCCGCCGGGCTCATGCACACATGGATCTCCTGTGCCCGCACCCCCAGGATCGCCCTGGTCCAGGAGTGGCCCCGGTCGGAGTCGGCAATCATCTGGGCCTCGTCGATCACCGCAATATCGTACTCCCCGCCAATGTCCAGCATCTCCACCGTGGAGGAGGTGATTCTACTGTTTTCCTCGAAAATGCACTCCTCTCCGGTCAGCATGGTACAGGGAATCCCGGCCTCCTTCATCCGCTCGTAGACCTCCAGGGCCAACAGACGCAAAGGGCCCAGGTAGACGCCTTTTCCCGCCGTTTTTAACCGACACAGCGCCTCGTAGGTCTTGCCGCAGTTGGTGGGACCCACATGCAGGACGAATCTGCGC